>PHEG01000084.1:0-5293 GCA_002842835.1 Alphaproteobacteria bacterium HGW-Alphaproteobacteria-2
CTGGCGGGTTCGGTGGGCGCGGCCACGGCGCACGCGATGCTGGGCCGGATCACCGGCGGCGCCGCCGTCTCGGTGGAGGATCTGCTGGCGGTGGCCGACGAGACGGCGCAGATCATGGAATACTCCGCCCGGCTGGAGGCGCAGTCGCGCGAACTCACCCGCACCGCGGCGGAACTGCGCCGTGCCAACCGCCAGCTTACCCGGCTCTCGGCCCAGAAGGATGCCTTCCTCAGCCAGATCAGCCACGAGTTGCGCACACCCATGGCCTCGATTCGGGCCTTCTCGGAGATCCTGCGCGAGAACGCCGATCTCGACCCCGCCACGCGCCACCGCTATGCCTCGATCATCCTCGACGAGAGCCTGAGGCTCACGCGGCTGCTGGACGACCTGCTCGATCTCAGCGTGCTCGAGAACGGCCAGGTGACGCTGCATCCCGAGTCCGGGCGGCTTTCCGAGGTGATCGACCGGGCGCTGGCCGCAGTCGGCATCGAGGGCGGCGGCGGACTCAGCGTGCGGCGCGATCCTGCTGCCGAGGATATCGCCATCCACACCGATGTCGGGCGGCTCAGGCAGGTGTTCATCAACCTCATCGGCAACGCGCGCAAATACTGCACCGCCGAGGCGCCGGAGCTGGTGATCGAGGCGCGGCGGCGTGGCGGCACGGTGGAGATCGACTTCGTCGACAACGGTGCGGGCATCTCCGAGGAGGACCAGGGGCTGATCTTCGAGAAATTCGCCCGGCTGACCGATCAGGCGGCGGCCGGCAGCGCCGGGCTGGGGCTGGCGATCTGCCGCGAGATCATGCGCAACCTGGGCGGTTCCATCGTCTATGTGCCGGGCAGCACCGGCGCGCGTTTCCGCGTCAGCCTGCCCGACCGCGCGGCGCTGGCCGCCTGAGGCCGCAATTCACGCTTTCGCAAGGAATTGCCGCGACACCTGAAGCCGACGAGGCGGAGGCGGCGGCGATGCCCGACGGGCAGGAGAGCGTTCTCAGGCGCAAGCTGGCGGCGGGCCGGGCCGGGCGGGCGGCGTCGGCGGGACCCGATGCAACCGCGCTCGTCCGCAGCTTCGACAGCGCTGGTCGCGCGGCTCTGGGTTGCCCGCTCGCGCTCGAGGCGGGCGGCAGCCGCGCGCTACAGCTCGATGCGCTCCTTGCCGACCTGCCGCCCGACGGGCTCCTCGTGCTGCTGGGCGCAGCCGCAGCGGGGCCGACGGGCCTCGTTCATCTCGCCCCGGCGCTTGTCGATGCGCTTGTCTGGGCCGCGGTCACCGGCGGCGTGCCCGAGCGTGCGGCAGCGCGCGGCGCACCGCGGGTTCCCACGCCGCTTGATGCTGCACTGGTCGCGCCCTTCCTTGCCGCTCTGTTGTCCGAACTCGCGCGCCTGCCGGGCATGGCGGCGCGCCTCGATGGCCTTGCACCCGGGCCCTCGGTTGCAGATCGCGGCCTTCTCGTCCACCGTCTGGCGCAGGGCCGCTACACCGCGCTCGGCGGCAGGTTGCTGCCGGGCGGTGGCGGGGGCGGCGCATTCCTGCTGGCGCTGCCATCGCCCGAGGCTGCGAGCCGCCCCGCCGCATCGGTGGACTGGGGCACGCGCCTCGCCCTGGCGGCAGGCAGCGGGCATGTTGCCCTCAACGCGGTCCTGCACCGCCAGCCGATGACGCTGGCCGCGCTGCGCCGCCTCGCCCCCGGCGACCGGCTCGCCCTGCCGCCGGAGGCTCCGGCGGTGCTGCGCCTCGAGGCCGTGGCAGGCGGCGCGGCACTCGTCGGGCGGCTCGGGCGCGCCCGTGGGCACCGGGCGGTGCTGCTGGCCCAGCCCGGCACAACGCCGCTTGCTGCCCCGGCAGAGGAATGAAAAGGCCGGGCGCTGGCTGCGCCCGGCCGGTACCGCCTCGCAAGGGCAGGTATATCAGAAGCGGATTACCGCATCCGCGATCACGCGCCAGCTCGTGATGCCATCGTCCTTGTCGGTGAGCGGGATCTCGAAGGCCGCGCCGATCAACGTATTCTCCAGCGCCTGGAAGCGGAAGCCCGCCGCGCCGGTGATCACCGTGTCGGTGTCCTGGGCGCCGAAGTGGAACACGTCGAAGCCCTCGACCTGCAGGTTGTTGTTATTGCGGTTCGGCTCGTCGAACCAGTGGAAGAGGTTGAATTCCAAAAGCGGGAAGAAGCGCTCGGTCAGCGCGTAGTTCATGTGCAGCGAGGCGGCGAAGAGCGAGCTGTCCACATCATCGTCGATGGCGATGTTGACATTCGCGCTGCCCTGGATCTGGAAGCGGTCGATCTGCTTCACGCCGGTGATGAAGAGGTTGGCGAAACCGTCGCCCGCGCCCTGGATCTTCAGGGGCACCAGATCGTTGAGTTTCAGGCTCCCGATCGGGGCCTCGTAGCGCGCCCCGACGGAGACGATGGTGCCGCCTGCCAGGTCGTTGATGACCGCGTACTTCAGGCCACCGCCGACATTGAGGAAGCCTTCGTCATCACCCAGCACGCCCGCGTCCACGTCCACATAGCCGTCCTTGGTGGCGATCAGCGCCAGACGGTCGGTCAGCGCATAGCGCAGTTGCACGGCAACCCCGTCAACATTGCCACCGCCCACGTTCGGAATTTTGTGATGGAGGTAGAACGGCCGGATCTCGGTGGTGATGAAGGGCGTCTCGTTCAGCGTCGGGTTGGTGACCGGCGGGATGTAGCGCATCACCGGCGCGGGCGAATGACGCACCACCGGGTCGGGTGCGGGCGGGGTGTAGCTGCCCGCGAGAGCGGCGGTGCCGCCAAGCCCCATGACCAGTGCCGCGAGCGATGCCTTGCCCAACATGTTCCTCATATCCTCGTCCTCTTACATTACGCGCCGATCGCTGGCGCTTGCCTGAAACTATGCCTCACACAGGTAGTAAGTGGTGCCGTGACCTTTGTTGATCCAGATCAAGTCGATCATGTTTGCAGGGACTGTTGCTGCCGCGCCACATTCCCGCGTGGCGCGAGGTGCCCCGGCGCGGTTCGCGCGGTTCCGCGGGCCTCGCGTGCCCGCACCGTGTCAGCTTTCGGGGTCTTCCTCGGGCGGGATCAGCGCGATCTCTCCGGCGGCGTCGAGCGCGCGCACCGCGGCGACGAAATCCGCCTGAGCGGCCTCTCCGGCGGCGGGGGCGACGGGCGGGTGTTCGGCCATTTCGCCGCGGGTCTGCTCGGCGAGCCGTTTCGACATGTTGGCGAGCAGAAATTCGGTCGCCTCGGGGGCGTTCACGCGGCCATGGATCAGCGCGGGCAGCAGCACCGCGGGGGCGGCGGCGCGCACTGCGCGTGGAACGTCGCGCAGCTCCAGCCGATGCGGCAGATGCGCGAAGGTGAAGATGCGCCGCCGCACCGCCCCCGCAAAGCTCGCGGCCTCGCGGTCGAGCCCAGAAAGCAGTGTCTCGCGCGTCTCCTGCGGCGTGCGGTCGAGGATCGCGCCGAAACGCGTGGCGGCATCGTCCGCGAAGGCACGCGGCGCGCCGTCGACATCTCGCGCGGCGAGGGCTGCGCCGATGCGCGTCACCACCTCGGGCGGCGTCTTCTCGGTCGCGGGGATGACCAGCGCGACGGCGCGCGCCTGCGGCGCGGGCAGCGCGGCGAGCACCGCCGCGGCGAGTGCCGTGGGCAGGCGCGACAGCGCAGCGGCGGCGATGGCGGGGTGTTCACCCGCAAGGCGCGCGGCCAGAACCTCGGGCGGCCGCGCTGCGATCTCGGCCCAGGGGTCGGCGGCGGGTGCGGCGCCGCTGCCGCGCAACTGTGCCACCGCTTGCGCGCTGATCTGCCCGTCGAGCAGTGCCATGGCGCCCTCGATGCCGCCGGGCAGGATCACGCCCGTCGCCTCGAGCGCGGCGAGAAACTCGCGGATCACCGAGCGCAGCGTCTCGCGGTCCACCCGGTGGAGTTGCGCCATCGCCTGCGCCAGAGCGGCCTGCTCGGCGGGCGAGAGCCGCGCCAGCGCGGGCACCGCCCCGCCCCGAAGCAGGAGCCGCACCAGCACCGCCGCCTTCTGCTGCGGGCTCAGCGCCGCCGCGGGCGCTGCCGCGTTCGCCGAAGCGGGGTGGGGGGAAGGAAGAGGATGCATCGCCGGGACCTGACGCTGTGATCGCGCGCAGCATCGGCAGCAAGGCTGAAGAAAGGGTAAGCATCGGCGGTGCGGTGGGTGCCCGGCCCGCCGTCGGCCGGTCACTCAGCGGGGATTCGGATCTCGATGGGGACACTGCCCGCCACAGCGGCGATCGGCGCTGCCGCCGTTTCGGGCAGTTGCAGCGCGCGATGCGGGCGCGGCGCCTCCCAGGAGAGCGCCGACTGCATGGCGCGGCGCGCGTCCATGTCGAAGCTCGCCAGGGTCTGCGGGTTCAGGTGCAGGCTTTCCACCGCTGCGCCAGAGGCATAGACGATTTCCTGCGTGTCGAGAAGCAGATGGAAGTAATCGGTGTAGCCGCCCGCGCGATAGCGCACCCCGCCGTCATCGACGAGAGCACGCGCCTCGGCGAGCCGCGGCCCGCGCGCGTCTTCCACCAGCACGCGGTGACGTGGGCTGACGATCAGTTCCTCTCGGTTGCCGAGCACGCCCGGCGCTATCACCACCGGGGCCAGCGGCCCCGCGGCCCGGCGGGTGGAGCAGCCCACCCAACGCAGCGGCATCGGCCCTCGATCGCGGGTGAGCACCATGTCGCCGGGACGCAGCGTCTCGATGGCGCGACGCTCACCGCGGGCAAGGTCGATCAGCGTGCCGCGTGTCATGCACATGCAGCCAAGATCGGGCTGCGGCACCCCGCCCGAGGCCGGGCGCACTGCTATGAGCGTGTAGGTCTCGCGCGGCACCAAGGGGCTCAGCGGTACGAACCAGCCGCTCGGCGCGCCGTCGATCTCGAGCGTCAGCACATCGAGGCTGCCGCTGCCGTCACCCATGAGCGTGAGCCGGTCGAGCGGGCGCACCGCCGCGCGCGCGCGGCCTGCGGTGCAATCCGCCGCCAGCCGCTGGCCGCCCTCGGTCCACAGAAGCTGCAGGCACTCCGGCCCGCGCCCGGGCTTCATCAGGTAGATGTCGCCGGGGACCGGCATGTCGGTAGCGCAGAGGCTGTCGCCGAAGTTCACGCCGACGACCACGCGCATCTCGTTGCCGCGCAGAGCCTCGCAGACAACCGTCTCCGACTTGCTGTAAACATCCCCGAGCATCAGGCAGCCCACCAATGTCGGGCCTTGCAGCCCGCCCCCACCTGCGGGCGCTCAACACACGCAGCGTCCCGCGAAACCAGACACCCCCCAGGCATCTCACCTAAA
>PHEG01000084.1:5333-12546 GCA_002842835.1 Alphaproteobacteria bacterium HGW-Alphaproteobacteria-2
GCCCAGAGATTCGGGCAATAGTAAGGCAAAAGGAGGGAGAGAATGGATCTGGGAATCGCGGGGCGCCGGGCGATCGTCTGCGCGTCGTCGAAGGGGTTGGGGCGCGGCTGCGCCGAGGCGCTGGCGGCGGCGGGCGTGGATGTGGCAATAAACGGCCGCGATCCGGTCGCCCTTGCAGAGACCGCGCGCGCGATTGCCGGGGCCTACGGCGTCGAAGTCGTGCCGGTGGCCGCCGACGTCACCACCGAGGCCGGGCGCGCAGCGCTGCTGGCGGCGTTCCCGGAGCCCGACATCCTGGTGAACAACGCGGGTGGCCCGCCGCCGGGGATGTGGACCGACTGGCAGCGCGCCGACTATCTCGCCGCGCTGGAGGCCAACATGCTTGCACCGATCCTGCTCATGACGGCGGTGCTGCCCGGGATGATGGCGCGCGGCTGGGGCAGGGTGGTGAACATCACCTCGCAATCGGTGCGCGCCCCGATCCCGCAGCTGGGTCTCTCGAATGCGGCGCGCACGGGGCTGACCGGCTTCGTGGCGGGCACGGCGCGGCAGGTGGCACCGCAGGGCGTGACCATCAACAACCTGCTGCCCGGCATCCACGCGACCGACCGCGCCGACGCGCTCGACGAGGCGGTGGCCGCGCGCGAGGCGATCACGCTGGAGGAGGCGCGCACGCAGCGCGCCGCCACCATTCCAGCGCGGCGCTACGGCACCCCCGCCGAGTTCGGCGCAGCCTGTGCCTTCCTCTGCTCGGCGCATGCGGGGTTCATCGTGGGGCAGAACATCCTGCTCGACGGCGGCGCGACAAACCTGACGATCTGACCTCACGTCTGCGTGAAGCCACCCGGGCCGGCCTTGCCGTCCTCGTGGCGGCACTCAGCCTGCTGGCGATGCCGCGCCGTGCGACGGTCGAGGGCTTCTTCGCCGGGGCCGACGAAAGCGGCACGCCGCCCGGTCTCTGGACGCTGGTCTTCAGCCAGGTCACGACCTGGATCTTCGCACGCTCGCTGATGAATGCGGCGATCCTCGGCTATTTCTACGGAATCTGGGGAACCATAGCCTATACAGCCTATTACGGCTCGTTCCTCACGGGCGGATTCATCGTGGCGCGCATCCGCGCACATGGCGGGCGCTCGGTGCAGGACTGGCTCAGGCAGGATTACGGTGCCTTCGGCAATGCCTGCTACAACCTCGTCATCGCACTGCGCCTGCTGTCGGAGGTCTTCGCCAACCTGCTGGTGATCGGCCTCATCGCCCGCGCGACGCTGCCCGGATTGCCGATGGCAGAGTGGCTGGGCATTCTCGGCTTCTCGGTGCTGGCGCTCGTCTATTCCGGGCTCGGGGGGCTGCGCGCCTCGCTGCGCACCGATGTGTGGCAGATGACGCTATTTCTCGTCGTCTTCGCACTGGCGTTGCCCGCGCTCTTCCTCTCGCCGGACTTCTCCTTCGCCGCGGTGATGACGGCGGAGGGAACACGTGGCGCCGGGCCGGGGCTCGTGCTGGTGCTGGTCGCACTTCTGCAGGTGTTCTCCTACCCCGCGCACGACCCGGTGATGATGGACCGCGGCTTCCTCGCCGATCCGCGCACCGCCGAGCGCAGCTTCCTGCATGCCTTCTGGATCTCGTCGCTCTGCATCTTCCTCTTCGGGCTTTTCGGCGTGCAGGCGGGAGTGATCGGCGCGGAGTACGAACAGGAACTGCTGGTGACCTGGCAGAAGATGTTCGGCCCGCAGGTCTTTTTGCTCATTGCGCTGGCACTCGCGGTCTCGGCGCTCTCGACGCTCGATTCGGCGCTCTCCTCGGCGGCGCGGCTGACGGTGGAGGAACTGCACCTCGGCCCGCGCAGCGTGACCACGGGGCGTGTGGCCATGCTCGCCTTCGCGGTGGCCGGCACGGCGCTGACGCTCTGGGGCAACAAGACGCTCTTCGATGCCGTGGCCGTGTCGGGCACCGCCTCGATGTTCCTCGCGCCGGTGCTCTTCTGGGGGCTGGTTCTGGGGCGGCGCATGGCAGGCTGGGCCTATGGAGCAAGCTTCGTCGCAGCCATGCTCGGGGCGGCGCTCTACCTCTTCCGCGGCAGCGAGACCGTGAAGGCACTGCTGCCCGAGGCGCATGGCTACACACAGCTTCTGTGGATCTGCATCGGCGTGCTGATCCTGGGCTTCGCCGCCGCGCTGGCAGGCGACCGCGGGCGGCGCGGCGCCTGAGCCCTTGCCCGAAGCCGTCCGGGTTGCTACCTCGGTTCCCAAGGAAATTGATCGGGAACGGGGAGCAGCCCGGGTGAACGTCGCCGCGCCACGGCTGGAGATCGAGGGCATCCGCCGCCACTTCGACGGGCTTGCCGCCGTCCGGGCGGGTTCTGGTCGATGGGCAGGCTGTTTCGGATGGGGGGTTGCACCTGCCGCCCGAGCGGCGCCAGATCGGGCTCATGTTCCAGGATTTCGCGCTCTTCCCGCATCTCAGCGCGTCTGAAAACGTGGGCTTCGGGCTTTCCGGCCCGCGTGCGGCACGTGCCGCGCGGGTGGCCGAACTGCTCGAACGGGTGGACATGGCGGGGTTCGGGGCGAAATACCCCCACGAGCTTTCCGGCGGCGAGGCGCAGCGCGTGGCGCTCGCCCGCGCGCTGGCACCGCGGCCGCGCATCATGCTGATGGACGAGCCCTTCTCGGGGCTCGACAACCGGCTGCGCGACGGCATCCGCGACGAGACGCTCTCGGTGCTCAAGGAAGAGGGCACGGCGGTGGTGCTGGTTACCCACGAGCCCGACGAGGCGATGCGCATGGCGGACGAGATCGCGCTGATGCGCGCGGGCCGCATCGTGCAGCAGGGCGCCCCCTACAACATCTACAACAACCCCGTGGACCGCGAGGCGGCGGCCTTCTTCTCCGACATCAACGTGATCCACGGCGTGGTGCGCAACATGCAGACCGATACGCCGTTCGGGCGCTTCCTCTGTCCGGGACTCACCGATGGCACGGATGTCGAGATCATCATCCGCCCGCAGCATCTGAAGATGGATTTCGACCGCGGCGGGCGCGGCCCCAACCCCACCGCGCAGGACGGCACGCCCGCGCGCGGGGTGGTCGAACGGGCCCGCTTCATGGGCTCGGAGAGCCTTGTCGAGTTCCGCATGGAGTTCGACGGCTTGCGGCTCAAGGCCACGGTTCCGGCGGTGTTCCTGCCCGCACCGGGGACGCCCTTGTGGCTCTCGATGCGCCGCGATCGCTGCTTCGTGCTGCCCTGCAAGCATCACGGCGCCGCAAAGGGGGAGTTGCCCGCCGCAGCGGAATAGCGCCGCGCAGTGCACGGACAGCGCCGATTGGGGCTTTGCTCTTGCCGCGCGAGCCCATAAATGGTGGGGTTGAAGTGATCGGGCGGGCTGCAGCGCCGCCCGGACCCGAGATCAGGGAGAGGAACATGCTCAACAACATCGGCCTGCCCGGCCTGCTTCTGATCGCCGTCGTCGTGCTGGTGCTTTTCGGGCGCGGCAAGATCTCGTCGCTCATGGGCGAGGTCGGCAAGGGGATCACTGCCTTCAAGAAGGGTGTCTCCGACGGCAAGAAGGAGATCGAGGACGCCACCGCCGACCAGGCGCGCGACGTGACGCCCGCCGCCGAGAAGGACAAGGCCTGAGACCGGCCTGAACGGACCCCGACATGTTCGACATCGGCTGGACCGAGCTGCTGCTGATCGGCATCGTGGCGCTGATCGTGGTGGGTCCCAAGGACCTGCCCGGCATGTTACGCACACTGGGCCGCTTCACCGCGAAGATGCGCGGCATGGCGCGCGAGTTCCAGCGCTCGATGGACGAGGCCGCCGATCAGTCGGGGATGCGCGACGTGGCGCGCGACCTGCGCAAGATGACATCGGCGCGCGAGATGGGGCTCGACGCGGTGAAGGGCGCGGTCAATCTCGATGCGGATGACGACATCTCCACGCAGGCGAAGCCCGTGAAGGGTCCGAAGGCCGCTCCCGCAACCGAGGCTGCCGAGGACGAACGCGCCGCCGCCCGCCGTCGCATCGCCGAGCGCACAGCCGCCGACGCCGCCGCGGCGCGCGCCGAGCCCGCTGCAAAGCCTGCTGCGAAACCTGCCGCCAAGCCTGCCGCGAAACCTGCCGCCAAGCCTGCCGCGAAACCCGCGCCGGGCAAGGGAGGGAGCGCATGAGCCCCGCTCCCGAGGAGGAGGACGAAATTGCGGGTTCCAGCGCGCCGCTGATCGAGCATCTGGCGGAGTTGCGCACGCGGCTCATCCGCTCGGTTCTGGCCTTCATCGTCGGCATGGTGATCTGCTTCACCGTCTGGAACCCGATCCTGAACTTCCTCACCGGCCCGATCTGCTCCCAGCTCGTCGCGCGCGGGCAGGACTGCGGGCTCATTCTGATCAAGCTTCAGGAAGGCTTCTTCGTCGCCGTGCGCATCTCGTTGATGGGCGGCTTCATCCTGGCCTTCCCCTTCATCGCGCATCAGTTGTGGCGTTTCGTGGCACCCGGGCTCTACCGCACGGAGAAGAACGCCTTCCTGCCCTTCCTCGTCGCCTCGCCGGTGATGTTCGCGATAGGTGCCTCCTTCGCCTTCTACATCGTCATCCCGCTGGCCTTCGACTTTTTCCTCGGGTTCCAGCAGGTCGGCAGCCTGGCCGGGGGCGAAGCCGCCGTGGGCGAGGGCGCGGCACCGCTGGCCGCGGCAGGCATTACCTTCCAGGGCTCGCTGGACGAATACCTCTCGCTCACCATCAAGTTCATCCTCGCCTTCGGGGCGTGCGCAAATATGCTGTGGTGGCCATCCTGGTGCTCGCCGCCGTCGTCACGCCCCCCGACGTGATCACCCAGGTGATCCTCTTCACGGTGGTCTACGGGCTTTACGAACTCTCGATCTTCCTGGTGGGCCGGGTCGAGCGCAAGCGCGAGGCGGAACTGCGCGCCCAGGGCCTGATGGACGACGAGGACGAACCGGAACCGGAAGCGCGCCCATGACGGAGGCGCTGCTCGCCCGCATCGCCGCGGCGCTGGAGCGGCTGAGCCCGCCGCCCGCCGAGCCGCCCGATTTCGCCGCCGCCGGGGCATTCGTCTGGCATGCGACGCCCGACCGGCTGGATCCGGTGGCTTCCGTCAACCGCGTGCCGCTGCGGCTGCTGGTGGGCATCGACCGCGCGCAGGACACGCTGCTGGCCAACACCCGCGCCTTCGCCGCCGGGCTGCCCGCCAACAACGCGCTGCTCTGGGGCGCGCGCGGCATGGGCAAGTCCTCGCTGGTGAAGGCGGCGCATGCCGAGGTGGGGGAAGGCGCGCCCGCGCTCAAGCTCGTCGAGGTGCTGCGCGAGGATCTGCCCTCGCTCGGACGCCTCCTGCGGCTTCTGCGCGCCGCAACTGGCTTCCGTTTCATCCTCTTCTGCGACGATCTCTCGTTCGGCCAGGAGGACGCGCATTACAAGTCGCTCAAGGCCGTGCTCGATGGCGGCGTCGAAGGGCGGCCCGAGAACGTGGTCTTCTACGCCACCTCGAACCGCCGCCACCTGATGCCGCGCGACATGATCGAGAACGAGCGCTCGACCGCCATAAACCCCTCCGAGGCGGTGGAGGAGAAGGTCTCGCTTTCTGATCGTTTCGGCCTCTGGCTGGGCTTCCACCCCTGCGACCAGGACGCCTATCTCGAGATGATCCGCCGCTACTGCGCCGCCTTCGGCATCGCCATCGACGAGGCCACGCTGCGCGCGGAAGCCATCGAATGGCAGCAGACGCGCGGCGCGCGCTCGGGCCGGGTGGCGTGGCAGTATGTCACCGACCTCGCCGGGCGGCGCGGCGTTCGGCTCTGAGCCTCACTCCCGCGCGCGCAGGACCCGCGCCGGGCGCGCGGCGAGCGGGCCCCAGGCGAATGCGAGCCCTGCGAGAAGCGTGGCCAGAACGCCCCCCGCCACGATCCCGAGCGCGGGGCCCGGGGCGAAGCGGAACTCGGTCTCCATCACGAAGGTGATCACCCCCCAGCCCGCGAGCGCGCCGCCCAGCACTGCCACCGCCCCTGCGGCAAGGCCCATCAGCGCAGAGCGCAGCGCGAAGCCCGCCAGCACCCGCGCCCGGGTGGCGCCCAGGGTCTTGAGGATTGCCGCCTCCTTGAGGCGACCCTGCGTCCCCGCCGCCGCGGCGCCGACCAGCACCACCACACCGGTGGCGAGCGTCACCCCCGCGGCATAGGTGACCGCCGCGGCGATCCCCGACAGGATCCCCGAGACCCGCGCGATGGCGTCGCGCACCCGCACCGCGGTGATGTTTGGGAAGGCGGTGGCCAGATCGCGCAGGATTGCCGCCTCCGCAGCTTCATCGGCATGGATGCTCGCCAGATGGGTATGCGGCGCGCCCGCCAGCGCGTCGGAGTTGACGATCATCACGAAGTCCATGCGCGCGGTGGAGAAATCCACCTCGCGGAAACTGGTGATACGTGCCGTCAGGTCGCGCCCGAGGATGTTCACCGTGATCTCGTCGCCCAGCCGCAGGCCCATCTCGGCCGCCTCCTCGGCGGCGAAGCTCATCTGCGGCGGGCCGTCGAAGCCTTCGGGCCACCAGTCCCCGGCGGTGATCGTCGTGCCCTCTGGGGGCGTGTTGGCATAGCTCACGCCGCGGTCGCCGCGCAGCACCCAGTGGTTGCCCGCCACCTCCTGGGCCGGACGGCCGTTGATGCGGGTTATCACGCCGCGCAGCATCGGCGCGCTGGTCACTGAATGCACACCGGGGTTGGCAGCCAGCATCGCGCGGAACGGCTCGATCTGCGCAGGCTGGATGTCGAGCACGAAATAGCTGGGCGCTACCTCGGGGAGTTCGTCGGCGATCGCGCCCCTGAGGTTGGTCTCGATCTGGCCGATGGCGGCGAGCACCGAGAGCCCCAGGCCCAGCGCCAGCACGGTCGCGCGCACCTCGCCGCCTGGTCCGCCCACCGCGCCCAGCGCCCCGCGCAGGAGCGAAAGCCGAGCCAGCGCCCGGCTGCGGGCAAGCGCGCGCGCCCCGCGCCGCAGCCCCGTCGAGGCCAGCACCAGCAGCAGCAGCACCCCGGCAATGCCCCCCGCCGCCCAGAAGACGAGCCGTGGCACCGGCGAGAGCCAGGCCGCCGATGCCACCAGCGCAGCCGCCGCCGTCGACCAGGGAGGCGGCGTTGGAGTCCCGACGCGGGGAACCGACGTTGGGCGCGGCGTCGGGCGTCGCGACGCATTTCTCGACCCGCGTC
>PHEG01000085.1 GCA_002842835.1 Alphaproteobacteria bacterium HGW-Alphaproteobacteria-2
ACACCGGCGCTGTCGGTGATCGGGGCCTTCGGCGCGGCGCTGACCGTGGGGCTGAAGCGCGGCGGGCTGCTGCTGTCGCTGCTGGTGCTGCCGCTCTACATGCCGACGCTGATCTTCGGGGCGGAGGTGGCGCGCCGCGCCGCCGAGGGGCTGGCCTTCGCCACGCCGCTGGCGCTGCTGGCGGGGATCACGCTCGCCTGCGCGGCGCTGCTGCCCTACGCCGCGGCGGCGGCGCTCCGGGTGAATTTGCGGTGAGGGCGGTGGCCGAGCGGAGTAAGAGACAAGCAGTTTCAAGGAATTGTCGGTGCGTGATAGGGTTTTCATCGGGGATGTCGGAAAACCGTGGCGGTCGGCTTTGAGCCCATCGTGCCCAGCCCAAACAAAAACCGATTGGCGCTGGTCCCAGTCTCGTCAGGAATAAAGGAAGAAGCTGCGATTTTCGTAAGGTCAGTCGCGTGACGGCGAGGTGTCCGCTCCCGTCTCCGGCAGTGCAGTCCGGCCGCCTCAGCCGGATCAGCGCCCGGCGGCCTTCACTGCCGCCTCGATACCGGAGAGAGTCATAGGGAACATGCGCCCCTCGAAGATCGCGGAAATCATCCCGATCGACTGAGTGTAGCGCCAGTACTGCTCGGGCACCGGGTTGATCCAGACGGCCGAGGGCCATTGCGCGCGCGCGCGCTCCAGCCAGACCTGACCCGCCTCGGCGTTCCAGTGCTCGCTCGCGCCGCCGGGGAAGGTGATCTCGTAGGGCGACATCGAGGCATCGCCCACGAAGAGGCACTTGTAGTCGGGTGCATAGGTGTTGAGTACTTCGTGCGTCGGCGTCACCGCATCCCAGCGGCGGCGGTTGTCGCGCCAGACGCCTTCGTAGAGGCAGTTGTGGAAATACCAGTATTCGAGGTGCTTGAACTCGGAGCGCGCCGCCGAGAACAACTCCTCGACCAGCTTCACATGGTCGTCCATCGAGCCGCCGATGTCGAGGAACAGCAGCACCTTCACCGCATTGTGCCGCTCGGGCCGGGTCTTCACGTCGAGCACCTTCACGGCGCGGCGCTGGCGAGACTCATTCTGGCCGATACGCACGCCCTCGGGGTTGTAGCCATAGGCCCCGAAGGGCGAGGTGCCCGCCGTGCCGATCCACTTGTTGCCGCCCTGGTGGCGTCCCTGCTGTTCTTCCAACCGCTTCTTCAGCGTCTCCATCAGCTTGTCGAAGCCGCCCAGCGCCTCGATCTGTGCCTTTTCCTCTTCGGTCAGGTGTTTCTCGGCCAGCTTGCGCAGCCAGTCCGCGGGCAGGTCGAGAGCGGCCAGAACGTCCTCGGCGGCCAGGTCTTCCAGCCCCTTGAAGGCGGCAGAGAAAGCGCGATCGAAGCGGTCGAGGTGGCGTTCGTCCTTCACCATCGCGGTGCGGGCGAAGTAATAGAACTCCTCGATGTCGTAGATCACCAGCCCCCTGGCCATGCCTTCCAGGAAGGCGAGGTACTCGCGCAGCGTGACCGGCACGCGCTCTGCCCGCAACGCCTCGAAGAAGGGCACGAACATGGGCCTACCCCAGCCCGCTGCCCAGCAGAAGCGTGGCGAAAAGCCCGAGGATGCCGAAGGCGATGCCGAAGCCTGCGCCATACTGCGCCATGTCGAGCCTGCTGCCCTGCCGAGCGCGCGCAACCCACACGCCCCAGGCGACGCCCAGAACCACCCCCGCAATGACCAGCATCAGTTGCCCTTGCTCATCCGCCGCGGCGCCAGTGCGGCAATCTCGGCCATGCGTGCGCGCACCGCCTGCGCCGGTCCGAAGCCATACTGCGCCCAGCCGAGCGAGTCGAGCCGCACTGCCTCGGCCTCGCGCTTGCGCCCGGCCAGATCGAGCGCCTCGGCACGCAGCATCATGAGCGTGGCCAGCAGCGCCGCGTTCTCGGCTCGGCGGGCGGCGGGAATTGCGCGGGCGGTCACGGCGAGAACGGCATCCGCCTCGCCCGCGGAAAGATGATAGGCGGCAAGTTGCACCGAGAGCAGTGCAGCATGGATGCTGCTGTTGCCATAGCGCGCGCGGTAGACCTCGAAGGCGCGCTTGAAGGCGCCAACGGCGGCACCTGGATCGCTGCCCAGCAGCAGACGCCCCTCGGCATAGAGCGCGAAGCCCAGCCGGTTGTCCTGCCAGCCCGCGCGCTCGGCGATGTGCATGGCGCTCTGCGCGGCGCTGCGGCGGCGCGCCGGGCTGCCACCGGGGCTCATCGCGCCTTCGATGGCGTCGATCCAGGCGCGCGGCGTGGGCGTGCGCGCTTCGGACGCCACCCGCTCGCCCGCCGGGTGGAGTCGCGCAAGCACCCCGGGTAGCCGGGCCGCCACCTCGTCGCGGGTCATGCCACTGGCAAGTTCGGGCGCGTAATAGGCGCGCAGGATCAGCATGTCGAAACCGGTCAGCGCGCCGTGGATGTTGTCGTCATTGAAGACCGAGTCGGGCAGTTCGTAGAGATCGTTGAGCGGCCCCAGCGCCTGCGCCACCTCCTCGTGCAGACAGTCGCGCATTTCCTGCGGGCTGACGTCGCGAGGGATCATCACGGTGGCGCGCTCGCGCGTCTCCAGCGTTGTCCAGTCGAGCGCCGTGCCGTTACGGTTGCGGCGGAACTCCTCCCAGCCGGCGACGCGAGGTACGACGAAACAGGCGGCTCCCGGCACGGTGCGCTGTATGTCGGCGCGGCTGGGCGTCTCGATGACGATCTGCGCCACCTCGCCAGGCGCTGCGGTTGCGATGTCGAGCCGTGCCTCGTCACGCAGTCGCGCCAACAGATGATCCAGGTCGCGGCTCAGGGTGGCGGGCGCGCCGGACGCAAGCGACACGCGCACCGGCCCCTCGAAGCGCGAGAGCCGTTCGATTTCGCGTCCGCTTTCCATGCGGAAGGCGAGGTCGAGGAAATCCTCCGCGATATCGGCGTTGGCGCGCGGCGTCGGTTGCACCGGGGTGGGCTTGAACTGTTTCATCGGCGGAAGCTGCGCAGGCAGGAGATTTGCCTCCGCCATAGGCGAACGACGCCCGGCCACCTCGGCCGCGGGAGGCGTGCAGGCCGCGGCGAGGAGCGGCAGCACAAGCAGGACGAGGCGTCTCATATCAGCGTCGCGGCTCCGGCATGTAGCGGGCGCCACGCTGCGGGGACACCCGCACCGGCAACGCAACGGGGTTCGGCCGAGGAAACAACCCGCGCAACGCGTCTAGGACTGTTTCGATTGCGCTTTGCCGGTTACCTGGCATGCCCGGCCGCAAGGACCGGCGTCGTCTCAGGAACGCGAACAGACAAGCGGACATTAGGGTATTGCTCCCCTGATCAATGTGGCCTTGCCACAATTCCGCCCCACCGAAGTCACGGTAACGGCGAAAAACGATTCGGGAAACTGTTTGTCAGGTCGCACGCGAGGCTCCGCCGGGAAGGCGGGTGTCGGAAGTCACCGCCCTCCGCGCGCCATGAATGCCAGCCGCTCGAAAAGGTGTACGTCCTGCTCGTTCTTGAGAAGCGCGCCGTAGAGCTTCGGCAGCGAATTGCGCCCGTCGCGCTTCAGGTCTTCGGGCGCCATATCCTCGGCGAGGATCAACTTCAGCCAGTCCAGCACTTCCGAAGTGGAGGGTTTCTTCTTCAACCCCGGGGTTTCGCGGATTTCGTAGAAGGCGGTCAGCGCCGCGGTGATCAGAGCGGGTTTCAACCCGGGGAAATGCACCTCAACGATGCGCGCCAGCGTCTCGGTATCGGGGAAGCGGATGTAGTGGAAGAAGCAGCGCCTGAGAAAGGCGTCCGGCAGTTCCTTCTCGTTGTTCGAGGTGATGATGACGATCGGCCGGTGCACTGCGCGCACCGTCTCGCCGGTCTCGTAGACGTGGAATTCCATGCGGTCGAGTTCCTGCAACAGGTCGTTGGGGAACTCGATGTCCGCCTTGTCGATCTCGTCGATCAGCAGCACCACCTTGCCGTCCGCCGTGAAGGCCTCCCAAAGCTTGCCGCGCCTGATGTAGTTGGCGATGTCATGCACCCGCGCGTCGCCAAGCTGGCTGTCGCGCAGGCGGCTGACGGCATCATATTCATAAAGCCCCTGCTGCGCGCGGGTGGTGGACTTGACGTGCCACTCGATCATCGGCAGGCCGAGGTTCTCGGATACCTGGCGGGCAAGTTCGGTCTTGCCGGTGCCGGGCTCGCCCTTCACGAGGAGCGGGCGTTCAAGTGCGATGGCGGCATTCACGGCGACCGTCAGGTCCTCGGTCGCCACATAGGTATCGGTGCCGGTGAATCGCATCGCGCGGGGCCTCTCGCCTGGGGAAGTCGTGCGCGAGCCTAGCACGCTGCCGCGCAGCATCAACCCGCCTCTCCGGTGGCTGCCAATCGCGTGAGGCGGGGGGTGACAAAGGGGGGCACTTCCTATATGCGAAGCCTCGCAAAGCGGAGGGAGTCGCCTATGCAGGCCACTGGCCACCCTCTTCCCGAGGTGGAGACCAAACCCATGAAACCAGAGGTTTTCCTGCCGGAGGATTACCGCCCGGCAGAGGACGAACCTTTCATGAATCCGCGGCAGCTCGAATATTTCCGGCGCAAGCTTCTGGGCTGGAAGGCGTCGATCCTCGAGGACAGCCGCGAGACCATCGAAGGCATGCAGGAAGCCACGCGCAACCTGCCCGATATCGCAGACCGCGCCTCGGAGGAATCCGACCGCGCGATCGAACTGCGCACCCGCGACCGGCAACGCAAACTGGTTGCCAAGATCGACGCGGCGCTGCGCCGGATCGAGACCGGCGAGTTCGGCTATTGCGAGGAGACGGGCGAGCCGATCAGCCTCAAGCGGCTCGACGCGCGCCCGATCGCCACGCTGAGCCTTGAGGCGCAGGAGCGCCACGAGCGGCGCGAGAAAGTCCACCGCGACGACTGAGCGTGCCCCATGCCGGGCAGGATGTGACAGACTGGCACCGGGGCGGCAGCGCTCCGGTGCTCTGGTTTCGGGAGGCAGGGATGCAGGTTGCCGGTCTCGAAGTGGTGGTGGCGGGGGGCGGTATCGCCGGGCTCGCCGCGGCGGCGGCGCTGGCGCAGGCGGGCGCGCGGGTGGTGCTGCACGAACGCGCCGAGGCCATCGCCGAGGTGGGCGCAGGCATCCAGATCGCGCCGAACGGTGCGGCGGTGCTGGCGGCGCTGGGCTGCCAGGCGGGCATGGCGGCGCGCGCGCTGAAGGCCGAGGGCGTGCGGCTCCATGATTATCGCGGCGGCACAGCGCTCGTCTCGCTCGATCTCGCCCGGCAGCGGCACGCCAACCCGCATCCCTGGCTCTTCTTCCACCGCGCCGACCTGATCGCACTTCTGGCCGAGACAGCCGAGGCGGCGGGGGTGGAGATCCGCCTTGCCGCACCGCTCGATCTTGCCGAGGAGCCGCTGCTCGAGGCCGATCTGGTGATCGGGGCCGAGGGCATCCGCTCGGGGCTGCGCGCGCGGCTCAACGGCGCCGAGGAGCCCTTCTTCACCGGCCAGGTGGCCTGGCGCGCGCTGGTACCGCTCGATCCCTTCGAGGCGCCTCCGCCGCTGGCGCGGGTCTGGATGGGGCCACGCCGCCATCTGGTCGCCTATCCGCTGCGCGCCGGGCGGGTGATGAACGTGGTCGCCGCCGAAGAGCGCCATGCCTGGGTCGCCGAGGGCTGGAGCCACCGCGACGATCCCGAGACGCTGCGCGAGACCTTCGACGATTTTGCTCCCGAGGTGCGCAGCCTGCTGGCGCGCGCGCAGTCTGTGCATGTCTGGGGGCTCTTCCGCCACCGCGTGGCGCCGCGCTGGCACGATGGCGCGCGGGCGACGATCCTGGGAGATGCGGCGCATCCCACGCTGCCCTTCCTCGCGCAGGGGGCGAACATGGGGCTCGAGGATGCCTGGGTGCTGCGCCGTTCGCTGGAACGGGCGCCCGACCTGCCCGCCGCACTCGCCGCCTTCCAGGCGGCGCGGGCCGGGCGCGTCGCGCGCATCGTGGCAGCGGCGGAGCAGAATGCGCGGCTCTATCATCTTGCGGCGCCGGTGGCGCGGGGGCTCGCGCAGGTGGCCCTGCGGCTCGGGGGTGCGCTGGCGCCGGGCGCGCT
>PHEG01000606.1 GCA_002842835.1 Alphaproteobacteria bacterium HGW-Alphaproteobacteria-2
CACGCCCTCGGCCATGGCGCGCACCTTCCAGGCCTACGACTGCGACTATGCCATGCTGCTCGACATGAACGCGCTCGAGCACACCTATGCCGCGCTCTACACGCCGCGCGCGGACGGCGCGGGCATCGAGGCGCGGCATCTGGTGGAGGGCATGCGCCTCGTCGATCAGAAGGCGCGCGACGGCAGCACGGTTCTGCGTTTCATCGGCGCGCCCGACAACCGCGATTTCTTCTATCTGCTCAGGAAGGAGCCCGGACAATGAACCTGCGACCGCTTGCTCCCGTCGCCCTGCTGCTGGCCGCATTCGCCGCGCCCGCTGTGGCGCAGGACACGCTTCAGGCGCGCAATGAGGCCATGTTCCGAGAGATGCAGTCCGAGCGCGGGTTGGGCGCGCGAGAGATCGAGGCGATCCGCGGCATCTTCGCCCGCTCGGGCTTCATCGGCCAGGGCAACCCGGCGGTCACCCGCCACGCGATGAGCCGCGAGGAATGCGCCGCGCGCGCGCCCGGCGGTGGCGCGGGCTATGCCAACCGGCAGTTCGAGCGCATCTGCGGCGCGAAATACATGGCGCCGCTCTACGACCCGGCGACCCAGCGTCCGGAGGATGCGACCTCGTGCATCGACCAGTTCGAGTATCCCAACATCCCCTGCGCCTATCCGGTGGTCTGGGTGAAGGCGGTGGAGGCCGCGCAGATCTGTGCGGCCGAGGGCAAGCGGCTGTGCGACGCGCACGAATGGGAAGGCGCCTGCGCCGGTGCACTGAAGCCGCCCGACTACCGCTTCGATCTCGCGCGCGGGGCAGGAGCCTCGGGGGCGGTCAGCCGCATGCGCCAGGCTCATAACAACCAGTATGCCGCGACCCAGTCCTGGGCCTACGGGCCGAACTTCCAGCGCGGGGTCTGCGCCCAGAACAGCGAGAAGAGCGCCACCTGCCCCGGCGGCGGCTGGCGCAACTGCGGCTCGAATGCACCAGCCCGTTGCAGGTCTACGACCTGCACGGCAACGCGGCCGAGCACATGAACCTGCCGCTGGCGCCGGACCAGATGGCAAGTGCGGGCAGCACGAAACTCGGCGTGACGGAAATGAAGGGAAGCTGGTTCATCTGGGACAAGTACCGCGCCCACCCCGACTGGTGCCGCTGGCGCGCGCCCTACTGGCACGGCGACCGGGTGATGTCGCCCGCCAGCCACGAAAACTATCATCTGGGCTTTCGCTGCTGCAGTTCGATCAACTGACCTCCCGATCTCCCCGGCGGAAGAGGGTCGGGAACCAGTCCTCGCGCAGCCGCTGGCCCGGCGTCATGCCGTGGCCCGGATAGGGCGGCGAGGTGCGCCCCGGTCGTTCGACATAGACAGCATCGTCGCCGACGAGCCGCAGCGAGAAGGCCCGCCGCCGCGCGGCCGACTCGTTGCCGCGCGC
>PHEG01000086.1 GCA_002842835.1 Alphaproteobacteria bacterium HGW-Alphaproteobacteria-2
CGTGGCCTATGGCCACAGCCAGATGCCGCTGATCGAGGCGATGCGCGCACTCGACCTCTCCGCGCTCGCCTCGCGGCGCGAGGCCGACCGGGCGCTGGCAGAGCGTGCGGTCGAGCCCGAGGTGCGTGCCTTCCTGCTTCAGTCGCTGGAATTGCGCGCCGAGGGCAGGCCGCGCTGGGCCTTCGATCTCGACCGGCTGGCCGAGGGGATGGCGCGCATCCTTTCGTTCCCGCAGGTGACCGGCCGTTTCGAGAACCCTGCGCTGTTCCTCGCCGGGGGGGCGTCAGACTATGTGCGGGCGGAGCACGAGCCGGGCATCCGCTCGCTCTTCCCCGCCACGGAGGTGGTGCGCCTGCCGGGCGCGGGCCACTGGCTGCATGCCGAGGCGCCAGAAGCTTTCGAGGCCGAGGTGCGCCGCTTCCTTGCCTAATCCTCGGTCAACCGCCGCACGATTACCCTGGTCACCGGCAGCGACAGCACCGCCCGATGCCTGCGGCGGCGAGAATCGGACGCAGCGTGTCGAGCCTGGCAGTGAGTGCCTCCACCACACCGATACCCATCAAGGTGGTGGCGGCCACGGCGAAGACGGGAAGGGCGAGACGATACATCGCGGATCTCCTCGGCAGATGCGTTCGCCGGACTGGCCCAGGCCAACGCCCTGCGCCTTGATGTGCCGCAAGGTTCCCGTGCCTTGACCCGCGTCAAGGCGCCTCGCCCGAAGCTGTGCTATACTAAGATACCTTTCTGGGGGGAGAAGGATGCATGATCACGCTCGAGGACATCCTGGACATGACCTGCCTCACGCGTGAGGAGATCGAGGCGGTTGCCGAGCACGAACATCTCGGGGCTCTCGATGCCATCAGCACAAGGGCTTTCAACATCTGCAGCGGATGATCTGCGAGGACATCTGCGCCGCGCTGCACCGGGGCGATCTGGCCCATGCGCGCGCACTTTACGCCGTGCTGCGCCATTTCATCGCCGAGCACCCCGATTCGGCGCGCGGCGCCAGCTGAAACGCCGGGGCCGCCGCCCTTGAAAATCCGGGGCCACGGGGCTAGGCGTGAGCCTTGTGCCCGACCTGCCCGAGGAGGCCCCGCCATGCCCCACAGCGACCCCCGGACGCTCGTCTCCACCGACTGGCTGGCGCGGCATCTGGCCGACCCGGACCTGCGCATCCTCGACGCGTCGTGGTATCTGCCCGGAACCGGGCGCGACCCGCATGCCGAATATCAGGCTGGGCATGTTCCGGGCGCGCGGTTCTTCGACATCGACGAGATTTCCGACAGTGCCTCGGCGCTGCCGCACATGGCCCCGCCGCCCGAGAAGTTCATGAGCCGTTGCCGCGCCATGGGTGTGGGCGACGGCCATCAGGTGGTGGTCTATGATGGCGCCGGGCTCTTTTCTGCCGCGCGGGTGTGGTGGCTCTTCCGGCACATGGGGCACATGGATGTGGCGGTGCTCGACGGCGGGCTGCCGAAATGGCAGGCCGAGGGCCGCCCGCTGGAGGACATGCCCCCCATGGCCCGCGAGCGGCATATGACGGCGCGGCGCCAGGCGCAGATGGTCAAGGACGTGACGCAGGTCGCCGCCGCCTCGAAGCTGCGCGATGCCGAGATCGTGGACGCCCGCGGCCCGGCGCGCTTCCGCGGCACCGAGCCCGAGCCGCGGCCGGGGCTGCGCGCGGGACATATCCCGGGCTCGAAGAACCTGCACTACGCGACTCTGCTGAATCCCGACGGCACGATGAAGCCCGCCGAGGCCCTGCGCGCGGCCTTCGAGGCCGCTGGCGTGGACCTCGCAAGGCCGGTGATCACCACCTGCGGCTCGGGCGTGACGGCCGCGATCCTGAGCCTCGCGCTCGAGGTCATCGGCCACCGCGATCACGCGCTCTATGACGGCTCCTGGGCCGAATGGGGGCAGTTCGACGAGTTGAAGGTCGAGACCGGATGAGCGTGATCGCACCGGGCACCGAGATCAGCTATCGCGTCACCTGGCTGGAGATGGACGAGCGCCCCTCCGGCCCCTGGCCGCCTGTGCCCGCCAAAATCCCCTGCATTCTGCTGCGCGCAGAGGCGCCGCCCTTGTGGTATTTCATGAGCCTCTACGACGCGGTGGGGCGCGATTATTCCTGGGAAGACCTGCACCGCGCCCCGGAGGAAGAACTGCGCGGGCTGCTCGGCCACCCGGATGTCGGGCTCTGGACGCTGACGGCGTGCGGCTGGCCGCACGGCTTCTTCCTGCTCGACTGGCGAACGCCCGGTATCTGCGACATCGCCTATTTCGGGCTGGTCCCGGAGGCGGTGGGGCAGGGACTGGGCACTTTCCTTCTCGGCACCGCGATCCGCACCGGCTGGGAGAGGCCGGGCGTGGAGAAACTGACGGTCAACACCTGCTCGCTCGATCATCCGCGCGCGCTGGCCACCTACCAGAAACACGGCTTCCGGCCCGTGCGGCAGGAAGAGAGAAAGCGCATCCTGATGCGCCCGCGCGACCCGCGGCGCATCCCTGACTGACACGGAGAAACCGATGCTGGGCGACCTGAAGGACCAACCCGTCGACAAGATCATCGCGCTGATCCAGGCCTACCGCGAGGACCCGCGCCCCGTGAAGGTCGATCTCGGCGTGGGCGTCTATCGCAACCCCGAGGGAGTGACCCCGGTGATGCGCGCGGTCAAGGCCGCCGAGAAGCGGCTCTGGGAGCAGGAGACGACGAAATCCTACACCGGCCTCGCGGGCGAGCCCGATTTCCATCATGCCATGGCCAATCTGGTGCTGGCCGACACGGTGGAGCACGAGCGGCTGGCCTTCGCCGCAACGCCCGGCGGCACCGGGGCGATCCGGCAGGGGGCCGAACTGATCCGCATGGCCGCGCCGGGCGCAACGATCTGGCTGTCTGCGCCGACCTGGCCCAACCATCCCTCGATCCTGAAGTATCTCGGCATCCCGGTACGCGAGTATCGCTATTTCGACGAGGAAAGCCGGGGCGTGGATTTTTCCGGCATGCTGGCCGATCTCGAAAGCGTGGCGCCGGGCGACGTGGTGCTGCTGCACGGCTGCTGCCACAACCCCACGGGCGCCAACCTCAACGGCCCGCAATGGGAGGAACTGGCGGATCTCATGCTCTCGAAGGGAGCCGTGCCCTTCGTGGACATCGCCTATCAGGGCTTCGGCGACGGGCTCGATGACGACGCGGGCGGCGTGCGTCTGCTGGCGTCGCGCTTCCCCGAGATGCTGGTAGCGGCGAGCTGCTCGAAGAACTTCGGCATCTACCGCGAGCGCACCGGCATCCTGATGGCGCTGGCGGGCGATAGAGCCACGCAGAAGCTGGCGCAGAGCAACCTCACCTTCCTAAACCGGCAGAACTATTCCTTCCCGCCCGACCACGGCGCGCGGCTGGTGACGATGATCCTCGCCGACCCGGGCCTGCGCGACGACTGGATGGCCGAGCTGGAGGCCGTGCGCCGCGGCATGCTCGACCTGCGCCGCCAACTGGCCGACACGCTGCGCGACATGACAGGCTCCGACCGCTTCGCCTTCATCGCCCAGCACCGCGGCATGTTCTCGCGCCTCGGCGCGACGCCCGAACAGGTGGCCGCGATGCGCGAAGACCGCGGCATCTACATGGTGAGCGACAGCCGGATCAACATCGCCGGGCTAAACCGCACCAGCGTGCCTGTGCTAGCCGAGGCGATGGTAAAAGCGGGGATGTAGCGCGCGCCTCAGCGAGCCGCCGCCGCGCTGCGGCCACGCTCGGCGCAAAGGAACCGCACTTCGCCGTCGTGCAGGTGAACGGCGTGCAGACGGCCCGAGAAACAGGCGCCGGTATCCACTGCGATGCGGCCGCCTGCGGCCTCGGGCTCGGGCACGACGTGGTGGCCATGCACCACCCAGACCCCGTCGCGGCGCGCCACGCCATTTGCACCCCGCGGCGGGCCCCAGAGAAGCGCCTGCTCCGGCTGGCTGGCCAGCGGCAGTTTCGGGTCGGCTCCGGCATGGCAGAGGCAGATGTTGCCGCTCTGGCAGATGAGCGGCAGGCCACGCAGCCAGCCCTCCAGCCCCGACGCGAGGGAAGCGCGCAGGCCGGTGGCGGCGCGCTCCAGATCGTCTCGCTCGGAGGCGATATGCACGCCGCCGATGCCAAAGCTCTCAAGCGTCTGCAAGCCGCCGTTGCACAACCAGCGCCGCCCCCCTTCGGCCGGTCTGTCGAGGAAATCGAGCATCATGCGCTCGTGATTGCCCATCAGGCAGAGCACATGGGCAGGGAGCGCGGACGACAGGGCGTGCAACCGCTCCAGGACCTCGCGGCTCTGTTCGCCGCGATCGACATAGTCGCCGAGAAAGACCAGCACGGCATCGCCAAGCCCTATCCCGTCGGCATCCTGGTCGATGACTGAGAGCAACTGTTCCAGCAGCGCAGCCTCGCCATGGATGTCGCCCACCACATAAAGCGGCCGTTCAGGGCGCGGCGGCGCGAGCGGCGCTGTACCGAAGCGTCCCGCAAGCGCCCCGCCCTGCGCCGGGACAAGGCGGTGCGTGCGCAGATAGCGTGCGATCCTCTCCAGCATTCCAGCCCTTGAATACGCCTTCGCCCGCGGGCAGCGCCCTCCCGGCATCAGGTCACATAATTGCCGGCTGCCCGATACGGCAAGACCGCTCTGCACCGCTGGGGCGTCCGCCCCGACGTTCAGCGCGCCAGAATGGCGCCCGTCGCGGTGAAGAGCGTCGGCACGAGCTGCTGGAACACACGGTTCCACTGGGTGATCGGCTGTTCGGCGATGAAGATCACATCATCAGGCCTCAGCTCGAAGCGGGTGGCCAGAACGAAATTGGCCGCGTTGCGCGCGTCGAGGTTCCAGGCGGTGACCGAGTCGAATTCATCGGGCTCGGGCGAGCCGCGCAGCACATAGATATGCCGCGGGTTGCCCGTCATGTTCGGAAAGCCTCCGCCCTCGGTGTAAAGCGCATCCGCCAGCGTTGCGCGCTGCTCGAAGGAAAGCGGCACGCGGCCCTGTTTCTCCACCTCGCCGGTGACATAGGCATAATCGCGCGCCTCAGCGCCCAGTTCGAGTCGCTTCTCGAAGTTCTCGCGCGTCTCTTTCAGCACACCACGGCGCAAGTCCATCTCGGTGCGCAGTTCTTCGAGTGCCTGGGCCCGGGCCTGTTGGCGGAAGTTGGACAGTTCTATCTGCTGGCGGAAATACGCCTCCGCCTGATCCAGATCGAATTCGGAGTCGACATAGACCGCATCGCCATCCCTGAGGCGCAGCGCGCGTGCCTCGGGCGAGGTGAGGAACATGCGCAGCGGCAACTGGTAGAACGTGCCGTCCCGGTGGATGCGGATCGAGGCGAGGTCTGCATCGCGCACCGAAGTGCCACCCGCGGCCGCGATCGCCTCGTCGAGCGTGAGCGGCGTCAGCCGGATCGGCAGAACCGCGGATCTGGCCACGGCACCGCCCACCGACACGCGCCTGGAGTTGAACTCGGCGATCTCGACACTGAACGAGGGGCTGATCCGGTTCTGCACCAGCAGGCGGAAGACCTCGGCCTCGGCCTCTTCCAGCGTCAGTCCGGCCAGTTGCATGCGCCCGACATCGGGGATGGCGATCGCCCCGTCGTCCTGCACGGTATAGCCTTGGCGGCGGGTCTGCGCGGCGAGCAGGCCGGTCAGTTCCTCGACGGAGGAGCCGGTCTGCGGCGTGGCGAGCAGGATCACGTCGCCCACCCCGATGCGGTAGGGCTCGGCCGGAACTTCGGGCGGCAGACGGGTCTCGATCGGGCTCGGGGTGCCGGGGCGCTCGATGGCGGGTTCGGGCGGGGCGATGCCGGTTCCGCGTGGCGCCGCGCCCGCCCCCGCCACCTGGCTGAATGCCGCAGGCAGCCCGCGCGGCACATAGGGCTGGCGATTGGCGACAAGCACCGATTCCGCCGTGATCGGCTGGACGCGGACCTTGGTGCCAGCCCGGCTCACGCCAGACAAAGGGCTTTGCTCATATCCGCTCCACAATCAGAGGGCGAGTTGGAGGTTTGGCGAATGGGGAACATATTACAAGTCCCGAAAGGGTGCGCGCTCGCGCAGCTGTTGGGGTGTTGCGAATCGGCACCTGAGATCGATTGCGGAACCGGGCCAGGTTCCGGGAGGATTTCGCTTCCTTCGTCGGCTTGATATCGGACTCGGAGGCGAGAGCGCAGGCAGGTGCTCGACGGCTACCGGCAGGCGGGTGGCGAAAGAGCCGCGCGCAACGTGATGTAGCGGATCGGGGCGGATGCTGCCGCCCCACTCATTTTTCCGGTTTCAAGTTCGTGCACTACGCCACACCCGGCCCCGCTTCCCCTCGGCGCGCCGCTGTTCTAGCCTCACGCCCGACAGACTCAGGGAGGCACGGCATGGGCGGCAGGATCGAGGCGCGGCTGGCAGGTGGGCGAGGTTCTGTTCGTCTCGGGGCAGATATCGATGGCCGAGGGGGCGCTGATCACCGGGCGGCTGGGAGAGACGATGACCGTGGAAGAGGGCCAGTTGGCCGCGCGAACCTGCGCGATCAACCTGCTGGCGCAGGTGAGGGCCGCCTGCGGCGGTGATCTCGACCGGCTGGTGCGGGTGGTGCGCCTCGGCGGGTTCGTCAACTGCACGGCCGATTTCACCGATCAGCCCAAGGTGATCAACGGCGCGTCCGACCTGCTCGCCGAGGCGCTGGGCGAGGCGGGGCGGCACGCGCGCACCGCCGTCGGCGTGCCGTCGCTGCCCATGGGCGTGGCGGTGGAGATCGACGGCATCTTCCAGATCCGCGGATGACGCTCGACCCCGCCTTTTTGCGCCTGCCGCTGGCACACCGCGGGCTGCATGACGCAGCGGCGGGCGTGATGGAGAACTCGCGCGCCGCCTTCGCGGCGGCAATGGCGGCGGGCTACGGCATCGAATGCGACGTGCAACTAACCGCCGACGGAAGGGCTGTGGTCTTTCACGATTACGATCTCGGCCGCCTGACAGGGGTGCCGGGCGCGGTGCGCGGGCGCACGGCAGCAGAGCTGGCGGGGTTGCGGCTCATGGGAACCGACGAGGGGGTGCCGGACCTCGCCGAAGTGCTCGCGCTGGTCGCGGGCCGCGTGCCGCTGCTGATCGAGATCAAGGATCAGGACGGGGCCATGGGGCCCGATGTCGGGCCGCTGGAGCGCGCCGTGGCCGCCGCGCTCGCCGGTTATGCCGGGCCGGTGGCGGTGATGTCCTTCAACCCCCATGCGGTAGCGGCCTTCGGCGCCACGGCGCCCGGGGTCGCGCGTGGATTGACGACCTCGGCCTACCGGCCCGGGGACTGGGGGCCACTGCCACCCGCGCGGGGCGCGGAATTGCGCGGGATCCCGGACTACGACCGATCTGGCGCCTGCTTCATCGCCCACGAAGCCGCAGACCTGGGCAGGCCGCGGGTGGCGACGCTCAAGCGCGCGGGCGCGGCAGTGCTCTGCTGGACGGTGCGCAGCGCCGAAGCCGAGGCAGAGGCCCGGACGGTCGCGCAGAACGTCATCTTCGAGGGGTATCGCGCGGACATCCCCGCCGGAGCGCGCGCGACACCTTGACCCCGGCACCCCCGCGGCCATGTCATGGCGGCAGGGAGAACCTGGATGCCCGACGGCAGCGCGATCGAGATCACCATGGAGCGCGGCGTGGCCGACATCCCGGCCACGGTCTGGGACGCCTGCGCCTGCCCCGAGTCGGCCTACGGCGGGCGGCCCCGCGACCCCTTCACCACGCACCGCTTTCTCGCCGCGCTGGAGCGCTCGGGCTCCGTCGGCCCGGCCACCGGCTGGGAGCCGCACCCGCTGATCGCCCGCGCCGAGGGCGAAGCCGTCGCCGTGCTGCCGCTCTATGCCAAGGGGCACAGCCAGGGCGAGTATATCTTCGATCATTCCTGGGCCCACGCCTGGGAGCGCGCGGGCGGACGCTATTACCCCAAGCTTCAGGCCGCGGTGCCCTTCACCCCCGCAGGGCGCCGTTCAGATCGCCGCCGACAACGATCTCTCATCGCTGCACATCACCTTCTGCACCGAGGAAGAGGCGCGGGCCGGGGCGCGGATGGGCCTTCTCGCCCGTGCCAGCCAGCAGTTCCACTGGCGCGACGAAGGCTTCGGCGGCTTCGAGGGCTTCCTCGCGGCCCTGTCGTCGCGCAAGCGCAAGACGATCCGTCGGGAGCGCGCCTCGGCGCAGGGCTTCGGCGGGCGCATCCGGCGGCTGACGGGCGACGACCTGCGCCCCGAGCATTGGGATGCCTTCTGGCGCTTCTACCAGGACACCGGCGCGCGCAAATGGGGGCAGCCTTACCTCACGCGCGCCTTCTTCGACGAAGTGCAGCAGGGGATGCGCGAGGACGTGATGCTGGTGCTGGCCGAGCGCGACGGGGCGCCGGTGGCGGGCGCGCTCAACTTCATCGGGCGCGAGACGCTCTACGGGCGCTACTGGGGCTGCGTCGAGCACCACCCCTGCCTGCATTTCGAACTCTGTTACTACCAGGCCATCGACTTCGCGCTGGAAGCCGGGCTTCCCCGCGTCGAGGCCGGCGCGCAGGGCGAGCACAAGCTGGCGCGCGGCTACCTGCCGGTGACCACCCATTCGCTGCACTGGATCGCCGACGCGGGTCTGCGCCGCGGCGTGGCGCAGTTCATCGAGGCCGAGCGCCGCGCGGTGAATCGGGAGAACGAGATCCTGACGAGCTTCGGGCCGTTCCGCAGGATCGAAGGGGAGGACCAGGAATGACCGACAAACTGACCGACGCCGAGCGCGAGGCCGAACTCGGGCCGCTGCTGGCGGCGGGCTGGCAGATGGTGGAGGGGCGCGACGCGATCCGACGCGTCTTCGCCTTCCGCAATTTCGTCGAGGCCTTCGGCTTCATGACCCGCGCCGCGCTCTGGGCCGAGAAATGGAACCACCACCCGGAATGGTTCAATGTCTACAAGA
>PHEG01000087.1 GCA_002842835.1 Alphaproteobacteria bacterium HGW-Alphaproteobacteria-2
CCTTCACCGAGGACAGGGCCCGGGCGAGCGAGCGCGGCGAGAGCCCGCGCGCCCGCTCGCGCGCCATCCAGGCACGCATGTCGGAGGTGGTGATGCCCGCAAGCGCCGAAAGGCCCAGCGACCCGCCGCGATGCGCTGTCAGGAAGGAGAGAAAGCCCGCGACATCGTGGCGGTAGGCCGTGAGCGTGTTCTCCGCCGCGCCGCGCACGCCGCGCAGATGCGCGAGCCATGCCTCAAGCGCGTCGCAAAACCCCGGCGACAGTTCTGCCGCGTGGGGGCCGCTGCTCACGCCAGCCAGCGCCGCATCACCCGCTCGAACACCCCGGCGAAGAAGGCCAGCAGATCGGTGCCCTGGTTGGGTCTGAACTGGTGCGGATCCTCGCAGCCAAGCACCAGGAGGCCCGGCCTCCGCCCCGGCCCGAAATCGAGCCGCAGCAGCGCCTCGGAGGACACCCAGTCCGCCGAGGCGCCATAGACCTCCTCGGAAGCGGGCGATACCTGGCGCAGGGTTACCTTGCGCGTGCGCGTGCCGCCCGTGAACCTGTCGATCCAGCCCTCGGGCACGAAGCTCAGCACATGCCCGAGCCGCGCCTCGACGGGGGCGCACAGCGCGGCATCGTCGGCGGCGGTCTCGATCAGCAGGCGCATACGGTCCACCCGCAGGATATCGGCCACGTTACCGCCGAGGTTGGCGACGAAATCGGCGAAATCCACCGGGTCGAGCAAATCGAGAATCGCGCGATGGATCTGGTTCGTGCCCGCCAGGTTCTCGTAGGCAGCGGCAATGACACTGCGATGCGTATCCTCCAGCCGGTCGAGCCGGGCCTCGAGCCGCTCCATCGCGATGCCGCGCAGATCCACGATGTTCGAGCCCAGCGACTTCTCGTTGGCGGCAATGAGCGCGCGCATCACGTCCTGGTCGTCGAGGATCACCTCGGGGTTCTCGATGATACTCTCGCGGTAGGCGCCGAGGTTGCGCGCGGTCTCGCTCATGGCTGCTCTCCTGTTATCGTTCCGAGGACTATAGCGCAGCTTCAGAGGATTTTCTGCCCTGTTTTTTTCCAGTCGGCGAGGAAGGTTGCGAGGCCTTTCTCAGTCAGCGGATGGTCTGCCAGCGCCTTCAGCACACCGGGCGGCACGGTGGCCACGTCCGCGCCGATCCTCGCGGCCTCGGTGACATGGTTAACGCTGCGGATCGAGGCTGCGAGGATCTGCGTCTTGAAGTCGTAGTTGTCGTAGATCGTGCGGATGTCCGCGATCAGTTCCATGCCGTCGAGGTTGATGTCATCGAGCCGCCCGACGAAGGGGCTGATGAAGGTGGCCCCCGCCTTGGCCGCGATCAGCGCCTGATTGGCCGAGAAGCAGAGCGTGACATTGACCATGGAGCCCTCATCGGAGAGGGTCTTGCAGGCCTTCAGCCCGTCCCATGTCAGGGGAACCTTCACCGCGATGTTGGGTGCGATCTTCGCCAGCTTCCGTCCTTCGGCGATCATTGCGGCGGCTTCGGTCGCCACGACCTCGGCGCTGACGGGGCCGGGGATCAGGGCGCAGATCTCGCGCGTGACCTCGAGGATGTCGCGCCCCGATTTCAGGATCAGCGAGGGGTTGGTGGTGACGCCGTCCACCATGCCCAGTTCGGCAAGCTCGGCGATGGCAGCGGTGTCGGCGGTATCGACGAAGAATTTCATGGCCTGTCCTGTCTGGCTGGGCGTGTCACTCGGGCGTCCTTCTAGCGCATGGGGGCGGGGCGGGGAATACCCGCGCGGGCCGCGACGGTGAGCGCCGGGTTCTTCGAGGCGGGCGCGCGGGCAGGCGTTCTCACCGCAGAGCCGCTTGGCCGCGTGCTCGACTACCGGGCCCCCGAGGGCGGCTGCTTCACGGGCGCCTTCGTCGAGGTGCCGCTGGGGCCGCGGCGTGTGGTGGGCGTCGTCTGGGGACCGGGCGAGGGGCAGATCGCGCCCGCGAAGCTGCGCGACGTGGCGCGCGTGCTCGACGTGGCGCCGATGCGCCCCGAGATGATGGCTTTTCTCGAGCGCGCCGCCGACTACACGCTGACGCCGCTCTCCGCGATGCTGCGGCTCGCCACCCGCGCGCCGGGGCTGGCCGACCCGCCGGGGATGCGGCGACTCTACCGGCCCGGCGAGGCGGAACCCGGGCGCATGACGCCCGCACGCGAGCGCGTTCTGGCGCTGATCGAGGAAATGCCTGACCTGACCATGGCCGAGATCACCGAGATGGCCGGGGCGGGCGCCTCGGTGGTGAAGGGGCTGGTGGCGCAGGGCGCGCTGGCCGAGGTGGAGCGGCCGCGCGACATGCCCTTTCCGCCGCTCGACCCCGCCCGCGCAGGCGCCGCGCTCGCGCCCGCTCAGGCCGCCGCAGCCGCTGCGCTGCGCGAGACTGTGGCGGCGGGGCGCTATGCCACCACGCTGCTGAAGGGTGTCACCGGTTCGGGCAAGACCGAGGTCTATCTCGAGGCGGTGGCCGAATGCCTCTCCGCCGGACGGCAGGCGCTGGTGCTGCTGCCCGAGATCGCGCTGACGGCGGAGTTCGTCGCCCGCGTCGAGGCGCGCTTCGGCGCGCGGCCCGCCGAATGGCACTCCGGGGCCACAATGACCGAGCGGCGGCGCATCTGGCGCATGGCGGGGGCGGGCGGGCTGCAACTGGTGGTGGGCGCGCGTTCGGCGCTCTTCCTGCCGTTCCGCGAGCTGGGGCTGATCGTCGTGGATGAAGAACACGACGGCTCCTACAAGCAGGAGGACGGCGTCATCTACCATGCGCGCGACATGGCCGTGCTGCGCGCCTCGCTTGCGGGGGCGGCGGTGGTGCTGGCCTCGGCCACGCCCTCGCTCGAGACCTGGGCCAACGCCGAGGCCGGGAAATACGCCCGCCTCGACCTGCCGGAACGCTTCGGGTCGGCGGTGCTGCCGGAAATGGCGGCGATCGACCTGCGCACCGAGGATCTTCCCGCGGGTCGCTGGATCTCGCCCGCGCTCGCCGCCGAGGTGACACGGCGCGTCGAGAGCGGCGAGCAGGCGCTTCTCTTCCTCAACCGCCGCGGCTTCGCGCCGGTCACGCTCTGCCGCGCCTGCGGGCATCAGATCGGCTGCGACGACTGCGACGCGCGCATGGTCGAGCACCGCTTCCAGGCGGGGCGGCTCGCGCCGCTCGGGCCCGGGGTGGAGCGGCTGGCCGAGGAGGCGGAGGCGCTCTGGCCCGGGGCGCGGCTCGCGGTACTCTCGTCGGATCTTTTCGCCTCGGCGCGCGCGCTCAAGGCGCGGCTCGCAGAGATCGCGGCGGGGGGGGCGGACGTCGTCATCGGCACGCAGCTCGTGGCCAAGGGGCACAACTTCCCGCTGCTCACGCTCGTGGGGGTGATCGACGCCGACCTCGGCCTTCAGGGCAGCGACCTGCGCGCCGCCGAGCGCACCTTCCAGCTTGTCCGCCAGGTGGCCGGGCGCGCGGGCCGGGCGGAACGGCCCGGGGCGGCGCTGGTGCAGACCCACCAGCCCGACCATCCGGTGATCCGCGCGATCCTCTCGGGCGACGAGGAGGGTTTCTGGCGCGCCCAGGCGGCGGAACGGCAGGGGGCGGGCATGCCCCCCTACGGGCGGCTGGCGGGCATCATCCTCTCGGGGCCCGAGGTGGCGCCGCTCTTCGACCTGGGCAACCGGCTGGCGCGCGAGGCGGGGGCGCTTGCGGCCGTCGGCGCGAAGGTCTTCGGCCCCGCCCCTGCGCCGGTCGCCCGCATCCGCGGCCGCCACCGGGTGCGGCTGCTGGTGAAGGCCCCCAAGGGCGCACCCCTGCAGGAGGCGCTGCGCGGCTGGCTGGGCGGCGTGCGACTGAAGGGCCAGATGCGGCTGGCGGTGGATGTGGACCCGCAGAGTTTTTATTGAGGGGGGTGGCGAGGCGTTACCTCTATTCGGAATCATCCTCGAAGTAAGATTCCGAAAAATTGTACTTATCCTTAATAAAGTTCCGCGCAAGTTGCTTGATTACCCGTGCAGCGTTCAACAGGCGCCGGGCCTCTCCGGTGCCGTCAGGATCTGAGGGGGCATCTTCCGCGGCATGCGCAGTCGCGACACGGCATTTCTTGTAGATGTATTCTCCATGACCTAGGCAGGTCATTTTTCTATCTTCCTCGTATCTCCGAAAATCTTCCACATTTGAATTTTTTACACCCTCGAATGCATCATTTATCCATTCTATAGCTCTCTTTTTTGTTGATAATTTTGTTTCAATAACTCGATAGAAACTTAACACCGCATGACTCGCCAGACCTACCGAAAACGCATTCAAGCCATCGCGGTAGTAGGCCAAACACATCTTGAGTTTCTCGTCATCTGGCAGTCGTCGATTGAAATGCCACTCATGCGCTGTGATGAACGCCAAATTTTGCCTCGACACAGGCACCGGCACAGGGTTGCCAGACCAACCCTCGTGAAGCGATGCGGGTTGGTCATCGCACCAACTCATAATGCTTAAGAAGCGGTTTATGAGAGATCGCGCCTGGTCGGCCGAGATGCGTTCGTGAGCAAGATCAATGCTTATGGAATGCGAATTTTCCTTTGTCTTTGGGAACAGAACCAGATTGTGCCCGTCAAACTCAATTCTCGTTGGCTCTTTTGGCCATGTTACCTGTGCATCGACACGCAGATTCAGGAAGCAGGAGGATGGACGAGCGCCGAGCCGAGCGTGAAATTCAGCTTTTTCTTCCTCGGCCTCATATTCACGCCAATCTGTCTTGAGAGGGCGATTGAGTTGTCGTGAAATGGATACGGTTTTTGCCAAATCTCTGAAAAATTTTGAACCGAATGACCGCTGAGCGGCAGAAATCTTGTCTAGTCGGTTGTGATCGTAACCCGCCTCCGCACCTGCGCCGAGAAGGCTGAGTGCATTCTGGGAAACGAATGAGACCACCTTAGCGCAACCCTCCTCATGAAAGTAAACTTGAGCGGCGTATTCTTCATCATGGAAATCCCGTTCGATTGACAGGGTCAGGCGCAAGAGATCGGAACTTGTTCCTCCATCCCCAACGAGATTGGCAACAGCGCTGCGCAATGTTGGTTCATTTCTAAACGACGCTTGCATGCCACCTACCGGGCGCAAGTTTCCTAAAATAAGCGAAGCATGGCCGGCATACGCGGGTAAAGGGTGCGCAAAACCAAGGATCGCACTCGCTATCTGCTCATCGGACAATCTGACGCCTGCATTCTGACGCCCCCGGGGAAGCAAGCGGTATCCCCTTAGAGCCTCGAAACGCTTTTGTGTATGTTCAAGGGCGCTGCGATCAGCCAGTCGTTCGTGCAGCCAGAACATAAGATCGCGCGCATACATTTGACCGGCTTGGACCCTTCAGCCGCATTGGACATGATCTACCATATCTATGCCACCAAGTGACTGCTATGGGCTCAAATCCGATCAACAAGAGTTTCGCCCGTCTCCTTTTTCGGATGTAACTCCGCCAAGCACCCTCGCACCTCATACTGCAGGTCACCGTCCTATTCGCTTCGCCCTTCTCCCCCCACCCACCCAAATTTTGGCGCATTTCGGTGCCACAGAGCCCGAAAGACGCTGACACGAGTGGCTGACGATGGACTGGCTTGCCGATTTTCTCCTGCGGTCCTGGAACGCGGTTCTGACCGCCGGCCTCGGCCTTCTGATCCCGGCGGTATTCTTCCTGTGCCTGGGCTATCTGGTCAAGCGCCGGGCGCTCTTCGGCGACATCCGCCGCGCCCTGCCGGAATCCGGCCTGAACATCCAGATCCTGCTCTTCAATGTCGTCTTCACCGTGCCTCTCATCGTGCTTGCCGCGAACTTCCTGACGGACTTCTGGCACGCCAGCGGGCTGGTCCTCGTCCCGCCCGGGCAATGGCAGGACTGGCCGGTGCTGGCGGTGATATTCGTGGCCGTCGTGGTGGGCGACCTTGTGGGCTACTGGCGCCACCGCTTCGAGCACAGCTCGTTCCTGTGGCCCTCGCACGCGGTGCACCATTCCGATACCGAGATGACGTGGCTGTCGCTGGAGCGCTTCCACCCGATCAACCGCCTGACCACCTTCGCCATCGATTCAAGCGCGCTGCTGATCCTGGGCCTGCCGCCCTACGCGGTCGTCGCCAACTCGCTCGTGCGCCACTACTACGGTTTCTTCATCCACGCCGATCTGCCCTGGACCTATGGCAGGTGGAACATCCTGTTCGTCTCGCCCGCCATGCACCGCTGGCACCATTCCGTGGACGAGGTGGCCCATGGCCGCAACTTCTCGACCGTCTTCGGCCTGTGGGACTGGGCGTTCGGCACCCATTACGTCCCCGGCCCGTGTGACGGCCCCCTTGGCGTGGCGGACGAGATCGACCGCACCCTCTGGTCGCAATTCAGCTACACATTCCGGCCCAGGGCCTTTGCGCACCTGTTCCGCCGCAGGTCCCGCAGAGAGGTGACACCGGCCGAATGAGGCCGGTGACGTTCCGGACTGCCGGAAAACCCGGAAGGGTATTCACGCCCCGTGCAGCACGTGCAGCACGTCGCCGTCCTGCACCACATAGGTCTTGCCCTCTGCGCGCATCCGGCCCGCCTCCTTCGCCCCCTGCTCGCCGCCGCAGGCGATGTAGTCGTGGTAGGCGATGGTCTCGGCGCGGATGAAGGCGCGTTCGAAATCGCCGTGGATCACGCCCGCCGCCTGCGGCGCGCGCACGCCCGCCGGAATGGTCCAGGCGCGGGCCTCCTTCGGGCCCACGGTGAAGAAGGTCTGCAATCCCAGCAGCGCGTAACCCGCGCGGATCAGCCGGTCGAGCCCCGGCTCTTCCAGCCCCATCTCGGCCAGGAACAGCGCCGCCTCCTCGGGCGGCAGCTGCGCCAGTTCCTCCTCGATGCGCGCCGAGATCACCACCGAAGCCGCACCCTCCGCCGCCGCCATCGCCGCCACCCGGGCGCTGAGCGCGTTGCCCTGCGCGGCGTCCGCCTCGGCCACGTTGCAGACATAGAGCACGGGCTTCGCGGTCAGCAGTTGCAGCGTGGCCCAGGCGCGGCGGTCCTCCTCGTCCACCGCCACGGTGCGCGCCGGGCGTCCCTCGGCCAGCGCCGCCTGCGCGGCCCCGAGCAGCCGCTCCTGCGCGATCGCCTCCTTGTCGCCGCCCCGCACCTTGCGGGTGATGTTCGCCAGCCGCCGCTCGACGCTTTCGAGATCGGCGAGCATCAGTTCCGTCTCGATGGTGCGCGCGTCCTCCACCGGGTCCACCCGGCCCTCGACATGGGTGATGTCATCGTCCTCGAAGCAGCGCAGCACATGGGCGATGGCATCGCATTCGCGGATGTTGGCGAGAAACTGGTTGCCCAGCCCCTCGCCCTTGCTAGCACCCTTCACCAGCCCGGCGATATCGACGAAGGTCATTCGCGTGGGGATCACCTGCTTCGAGCCTGCGATCTGCGCCAGCCTGTCGAGGCGGGCGTCGGGCACCGCCACCTCGCCCACGTTGGGCTCGATGGTGCAGAAGGGAAAATTCGCCGCCTGCGCCGCCGCCGTGCGCGTGAGCGCGTTGAAGAGCGTGGACTTGCCCACGTTCGGCAGCCCCACGATGCCCATCCTGAAGCCCATGTCCCGCCCCCGGCCAGTTTCCGGGCCGCGTTTACGCAGCCCGTAGCCCGCCCGCAAGCCCGGCGCGGAGAGATTGCCTTTCCCGCCCGCTTTTGCCACATGGGGCCGACGGCAGAGAGAGGCGAGGCATGACCCGCATCGACGACACCTTCGCGCGTCTGCGCGCCGCTGGCCGCAAGGCCTTCGTCGCCTATGTCATGGCAGGCGATCCGGATGCCGGGACGACGCTCGAGTTGATGCGCGGCCTGCCCGGCGCGGGCGTGGACGTCATCGAGCTCGGCCACCCCTTCACCGACCCGATGGCCGACGGGCCGACCATCCAGCAGGCCGGGCAGCGGGCGCTGGCAGGTGGCCAGACGCTCGACCGCACGCTCGGCATCGTGCGCGCCTTCCGCGAGCAGGATGCCACCACCCCCGTGGTGCTCATGGGCTACTACAACCCGATCTACAGCCGCGGCGTGGCGCGCTTCCTGGCCGAGGCGAAGGAAGCGGGGATCGACGGGCTGATCGTGGTGGACCTGCCGCCCGAGGAGGACGCCGAGTTGTGCCTGCCCGCGCAGGCGGCGGGGCTCGCCTTCATCCGCCTCGCCACGCCGACGCCGCCTGCCGCGGGTGCTGCAGAACACCAGCGGATTCGTCTATTACGTCTCGATCACCGGCATCACCGGCGCCGCCGCCGCGCAGGCGGCACAGGTGGCCCCCGAGGTGGCGCGCATCAAGGCCGCGAGCGGTCTGCCGGTGGTGGTAGGATTCGGCATCTCGACACCGGAGGCCGCTCATGAACTCGCCACCATCGCGGACGGCGCAGTTGTGGGCTCGGCCATCGTCGCGCGGCTGGCCGCCGGGAAGGGCGTGGGCGATGTTCTGGCCTTCGTGGCGAGCCTCGCCGAAGGTGCACACCGCACCTGAGGCGCAGGCGCGCGGAAACGTGCGACAATATGAATCCGTCGCACGCATTTGCCCGGTGGACCTCCGCCGAAGTCGGCACTAGAACATCGCGCAGATCGCCGCGTTCGCGCGTGGCGTCGTCGGCTTATGGTCGGCGTGCGTTCAGCCAGGGAGAAGAGCCGTGTCCCACGCAGATGATGCCTCCGGCACCCGCCGGGATTTCCTCTACTACGCGACGGCGGGTACCGGGGCCGTGGCCGCAGGGGCCGCAGTCTGGCCGCTGATCAACCAGATGAACCCTTCGGCCGACGTGCAGGCGCTCTCGAGTATCCGGGTAGACATCTCGGCGCTGGAGCCGGGAAGCCAGATCACCGTCAAGTGGCTGGGCAAGCCCGTGTTCATCCGCCGCCGCACCGAAGAAGAGATCAAAGCGGCGCGCGAGACGCCGCTGGCCGACCTGCCCGACGCGAACGCACGGAACGCCAACATCGCAGAAGGTGCCGACGCCTCCGACCAGAACCGCAGCCTCGACGAGGCGGGCGAATGGCTGGTGCAGATGGGCGTTTGCACGCATCTGGGATGCGTGCCGCTGGGCGACGGGGCGGGCGATTTCGGCGGCTGGTTCTGCCCCTGCCACGGCTCGCACTATGATACGGCCGGGCGCATCCGCCGCGGCCCGGCACCGGAGAACCTGCCCATTCCTCCGGTCGCCTTCATCGACGACACCACGATCGAACTCGGCTGAGGAGGGCAAGATGGCCGGCATTCCCCACGACCATTACGAGCCCAAGAGCGGCTTCGAGCAATGGCTGCACCGTCGTCTGCCCATCGTCGGGCTGATGTACGACACGATCATGATTCCCACACCCAAGAACCTCAACTGGATGTGGATCTGGGGCATCATCCTCACCTTCTGCCTCGCCTTGCAGATCGTCACCGGCATCGTGCTGGCGATGCACTACACGGCGCATGTGGATCACGCCTTCGCCAGCGTCGAGCACATCATGCGCAACGTCAACGCGGGCTGGGCGATGCGCTACCTGCACCAGAACGGCGCGATGCTGTTCTTCCTTGCGGTCTACTTTCACATCTTCCGCGGCCTCTACTACGGCTCCTACAAGGAACCGCGCGAAATTACCTGGATCATCGGCATGCTCATCTACCTGCTGATGATGGGCACCGCCTTCATGGGCTATGTGCTGCCCTGGGGGCAGATGTCGTTCTGGGGCGATCCAGACGTGGCTGCTCGGTGGGCCGGCCGTGGGCAACCCCACGCTCAACCGCTTCCTGTCGCTGCACTTCCTGCTGCCATTCGTGATCGCGGCGCTGGTGGCTGTTCATATCTGGGCTTTCCATACCACCGGCAACAACAACCCCACCGGGGTCGAGGTGCGCCGCGGCTCGAAAGCGGAAGCGGAAAAGGACACGGTTCCCTTCTGGCCCTACTTCGTGATCAAGGATCTCTTCGCCCTGGCGGTCATCCTGGCGGTGTTCTTCGCGGTGGTGGGCTTCATGCCCAACTTCCTCGGGCATCCCGACAACTACATCGAGGCCAACCCGCTGGTGACGCCCTCGCATATTGTGCCGGAGTGGTACTTCCTGCCCTTCTACGCGATCCTGCGCGCGTTTACCGGCGATGTCTGGGCTCGGGCCGCTACCGGCCGATGTTCAAGTGGTGGTTCTGGCTGCTGGTGGTCGATTTCATCGTGCTGATGTGGGCGGGCGCCATGCCGGCCGAGGGCATCTACTCGACCATCTCGTTGATCGGCACGGCCTACTGGTTCGCGTATTTCCTCGTCATCCTGCCGCTTCTGGGGGTGATCGAGAAACCGCTGCCGGTGCCCGCGACGATCGAGGAGGACTTCGACGCGCACTATCCGCCGAAGCAGCCCGGCACTGCGGGTGCTGTGGCCGCCCCGGCCGAGTGACCGGGTAGAGGAGAGACAGACATGATGCGTAAACTCTCTCTGGCGATCGCGGCCTGCGCCGCGCTGGGAACGGGCCCGGCGCTCGCGGCAGGCGAAGAAAGCCACATCACCGACTTCGCCTTCTCCTTCGAAGGGCCGTTCGGCAAATTCGACCAGATGCAGCTCCAGCGCGGGCTGCAGGTGTTCACCGAGGTCTGCTCGGCCTGCCACGGGCTCAAGCACCTCTATTTCCGCAACCTCGGCGACGAGGGCGGTCCGGGCCTGCCGGAAGACCAGGTGCGCGCCTATGCCGCCAACTTCGAGGTGCCAGACGACTCTGACGACGCGGCCCCCGGCGACACACGCCCGGGCACCCCGGCAGACCGCTTCCC
>PHEG01000607.1 GCA_002842835.1 Alphaproteobacteria bacterium HGW-Alphaproteobacteria-2
ATATGCCGCTATGCCCCAGACGTGGGTGACCGCCACCAGATTGTTGCGAATGACAAGGCCCTCGAACGGGCCGTCGAAAAGTCCGATCCCCTGCAAGTCCACAGCGCGCAGCGGGTGGCCAGGAGGCCCGGTCCAGCCGATGATCACGTTTTCTTCCAGCCGCAGGCCCACCTGCACGCCGTTCTTTGTTACCCATGACTGAATACCGTCGTCATGGTTGCCATTGCTCAGATTGAAGGAATTGGTGATCCGGTTGCCGATAACCCGTGTGTTGTCGCCAAGCGGCCTGATGCCGTCGCCGTTGAAGCCGTCGATGACATTGCCCGTTATATCCACGTTGTCTGCGCTATCGCCGCGTGTCTGGATGGCGAAGCCGATGCCGGTGATGGTGTTGTTGGCTATGCGGCTGTTTGGCGCTCCGATCATTATGCCGTTGGGAAGGGCCGACCATTCCTCCACGGTCCAGGTGAACATGCTGTTCGGGGCATCCACGCGCCCCCTGATATCCAGGCCATCGACAACGATATTCGAAATATCCCGTTCCGCGAAGACGAGGTTTCCGGTCGGGCGTCCGACCGGGGCTTGCGTCGGCCAGAGACTGAGATCCCTGAACGTCAGGTTGTTGGCTTGCCATTGAAGGTGGATCCACTCGAAATGTGCGCCCTTGCCGTTCAGGGATCGAATTGTTATCGGCTTTTCAGGGGTGGCCGCGGTCGAGCCCGTCCACCGCAACCCGCCGTAACTGCCGTCCATCAGCAGCAGCGTGTCGCCCGCGGCGGCAGCCTTCAGCGCATCGCCGATGGAGCGCCAGGGGTTGGCCTGCGTGCCGTCGCCCGTGCCCGCCCCCTGCCAGCCCGGGGGCGCCACGTAATGGCTGGTCTGCGCCGCCGCGGGCGGGGCGAGGGCGAGAGCGAGAAACAGCACAAGGGCGGAACGGAGGAGCTTGCCCTTTCCCGGCAGGATACCGCAAAACGCCAGATATCCCAGCATCGCCCAGTCCCGCACCGCGGCGGGCCGCAGCCGCAGCGCCTGCAGGATAGCACGCCGCGCCGCCTCCGGGTCCCCCGCCTGGCGGTGTCCGCCGGCGAGCGCGCGGTAGTGATGCGCCAGAACCCCGGGATGGCTGTCGAACAGCACACGGTTCTTCCCGATGATGCGTTCCCGCGCCGTCAGCATCCGGGCGGCCGATTGCGTGATGCTGTTCTCCGAGAAATACTGCATCACCAGCGGCTCGTCCACGAAGGCGAAGCGCCCGAGTTGCGCGAGGCGCAGGGCGCAGTCCCAGTCCTCGAGGGCGGGCAGGCTCTCGTCGAAGCCATCGACCTGCGCCAGGGCCTCGCGGCGGACGACCAGGGTCTGGGTACTGGCGAGGCTGTGGCGCAGCAGCGCCGGGAGGATATCCCCCTCCACCGTATCGACCGCCGGATCGGGGATGTAGCGCAGCCGCGTGCGGGTACCGGGCCTGCGCTCCAGCCCGCCCACCACCACCATGCCGCAGTAGCAGGCGACACACTCCCCTCCCGCCGCCGCGAGCCGCGCCATCTGCTTCTCGAGCTTGAGCGGCAGCCACTCGTCGTCGCTGTCCTGGAAGGCGACCCACGCCCCCCGCGCCTCGCGGATGCCGGTGTTGCGCGCCGCGCTCGCGCCCCTGTTGCGCGGATGGGCGACGAGTCGGATGCGCGGGTCCTGCACCTCC
>PHEG01000088.1 GCA_002842835.1 Alphaproteobacteria bacterium HGW-Alphaproteobacteria-2
CTTCATCGTGTGCGCAGTCTCCGGGCAGAAGCTGACCGATGTCAGTCGCCAGGCGCTGCCGCTCGTCGCCATCTGTCTCGTGGTGCTGGCGCTCGTCGCGCTGGCACCCGCGATCTCACTCGCCCTGCCGCAGGCCATGCTGCCCGTGCGCTGACCCCCACCAAGCCCGCCGGAGAGAGCCCTGTGACTGAAACGCCTACCTCCCCGCCCACCGGTTTCCGCCGTCGCTTCGTCGGCGGAGAGCGCCTGATCGGCACCTTCGTCAAGACCCCCGCGCCACACCCGGTCGAGGTTCTGGCAGGCACCGGGCTCGACTTCGTGGTGCTCGACGAGGAGCACGCGCCCTGGGACCGTGGCACGCTCGATGTCGCGCTGCTGGCGGCGCGGGCAAGCGGTATCGCGGGCATCGTGCGGGTAGCGGAACCCAGCGCGGCACGCATCCTTTCGGTGCTCGACGACGGTGCCGCCGGGGTGCTGGTGCCGCATGTCGCCTCGGCGGAAAAAGCGCGCGCCATCGCCCAGGCCGCACGCTTCCGCGGCGGGCGGCGCGGCTTTTCCAACACCACCCGCGCAGGCGGCTTCGGCGCGCTTGGCCTCTGGGAGCATGTGGCCGCAGGCGATGCCACCGCCACCGTGATCGGCATGATCGAGGATCCCGAGGCGCTTAACGAGATCGACGCGATCCTCGCCACGCCGGGGCTCGACGGAGTGTTCATCGGGCGCGGCGATCTTACCGTGGCGATGGGCGCCACCGACATGGCCGCGCCCGAGATCGCCGCCGCCTGTGAGACCATCACCGCCGCCGCCCGCCGCGCGGGCAAGCCGGTGGCGGTGATGGTCGCCACCGGCGAGGAAGCAAGCCGCTTTCAGGCGATGGGGGCCAGCACCTTCATCGTCTCATCCGATCAGGGGTTCATGCGTCAGGCCGCCATGCGCGCCCGCGCCGACTTCGAGACGGCCCTTGGCCGCTGACACCAGAAAGAAAGGACACACCATGGCCGCCCAGGCTTCCACACTGCCCGAGACCGTTCCGCTGCCGCCGCTCTCGCCCGAGAGGCGGGCACAGATCGACGCGCTGCTTGTCGATGCCGTCGATCTGCACTGCCATTCCGGGCCCGCCGCGATGCCACGCATCCTCAGTCATTACGACGCCTTCCGCGATGCCGAAGAGGCGGGCTTCAAGGCGCTGCTCTACAAGGATCACTACTACGTCGGCATGCCGCATTGCCAGACGATCAAGGACATCTTCCCGGACTCGCGCGTGCAACTCTTCTCGGGCGTAGCACTCAACAATGCCTCGGGTGGGGTGAACCCGCATGCTGTCGATCACGCCATCAAGCTGGGCGGAAAGATCGTCTGGATGCCCACCTTCGCGGCGCGGAACCATCTCGAGGCTTATGCTTCAAAAAGCTTCCCCAAGACCGCCCGACCCATGCTGCCGCCCGAGCCACTGAGCGTTCTCGACGCCAACGGCCGGCTGATCGACGCGGCCAGGCAGGTGCTCGACCTGATCGCCGAGGGCGATGTGGTCCTCGCAGGCGGGCATCTGCACACCTCGGAACTGGCGATCCTGTTCGAGGAAGCGCGAAGCCGGGGCGTTACCAAGCTGCTGGTCAATCACCCCTCCTACATCATCGGCTGCACCGACGCTGACATCCGCGATCTGGTCGCGCTTGGCGCCTACATGGAGCATTCGATCTGCATGTTCGTCGAGAGCCGGGTGAAACAGCACGACGGGCAGGACCTGTTGCACCTGATCGAGGTGGCCGGGGCGAGCCGCACCGTGATGGGTTCCGACCTCGGGCTGACGCAGGCACCGCGCCCGGTCGACGGGTTTCGCATGATCGTCGATCTTCTGCTCGACCTCCAGGTGCCCGAGGCAGACGTGCGCAGGATGATCTCGGGCAACGCCGCGCATCTGCTCGGCCTGACGGACTGAGAGGGCGCAATGCCGGCGCGCAAGATCATCATCACCTGTGCGGTGACGGGGGCGATCCACACGCCCTCGATGTCGCCGCACCTGCCCATTACCGCGACCGAGATCGCGGAGGCCGCCCTCGGTGCGGCCGAGGCCGGGGCGGCGGTCGTTCATCTGCACGCGCGCGATCCGGAAACGGGCCGCCCCGACCAGTCGCCCGATCTCTTCCGTCCGATCCTCGGGCTGATCCGCCAGCGGTCAGACTGCGTGCTCAACCTCACCACCGGCGGCGCGCCCAGCATGGGCGTCGCCGAACGGCTGCGCCCGGCGGAGGTCTTCGCGCCGGAACTTGCCTCGCTCAACATGGGGTCGATGAATTTCGGCCTCTACCCGATGCTCGCCCGGGTCGAGAACTTCCGGCACGAGTGGGAAGAGCCATATCTGGAAGGCTCGCGCGACCGCATCTTCCGCAACACGCTGGCCGATATCGAGCATATCCTGCGGGTCTGCGGCGCGCAGGGCACACGCTTCGAGTGCGAATGCTACGATATCGGGCATCTCTACACGCTGGCCCATTTTGCCGATCGCGGCCTCATCGAGCCGCCGTTCTTCGTGCAGAGCGTCTTCGGCATCCTTGGCGGCATCGGCGTGCACGAGGAAGACGTGCTGCACATGCGTCGCACCGCCGACCGGCTGTTCGGCGGCGATTACCGCTGGTCGGTCCTGGGTGCCGGGCGCCACCAGATGCGGATCGCCGCGATGGCCGCGGCCATGGGCGGCAACGTGCGTGTGGGCCTGGAGGATTCGCTCTGGGACGGGCCCGGGCGACTGGCCGAGAGCAACGCCGCCCAGGTGAAACGCGTGCGCGGCATCGTCGAGGGGTTGGGGCTGGAGATCGCCACCCCCGCCGAGGCACGCGAGATGCTGGCGCTCAAGGGCGCCGAGCGCGTCAACATCTGAGGAGGCCGCCGATGCAGGTGCTCATCGTCCTTGCCCATCCCGAGCCTGCTTCGTTCAATGCGGCGCTCGCCACCACGGCAGCCGAGGCATTGCGTGCGGCGGGGCATGGCGTGACCGTCTCCGACCTTTATGCCGAGGGATTCGATCCGGTGGCCGGGCGGCATGATTTCACCACCACCGCCGACCCGGACGTGTTCCACTACCAGTCCGAGCAGGCGCTGGCCGCGCGGGCGGGCGGCTTCGCCTCCGACCTCGCGCGCGAGCAGGCCCGGCTGCGCGCCGCCGATCTGGTGATCTTCCAGTTCCCGCTCTGGTGGGGCGGGGTGCCCGCGATCCTCAAGGGCTGGTTCGAGCGGGTGCTGGCCTATGGCGTGGGCTATGCCGACGGTCTGCGCTTCGAGAACGGCGTGTTCGCGGGCCGCCGCGCCCTGCTGTCCGTCACCACCGGCGGCACGCCGGAACGGTTCTCCGAGGCCGGTGTCTACGGCCCGATCGAGCAGGTGCTGCGCCAGGCGCAGCGACTGACGCTGGAATACATGGGCTTCGATGTTGCACCGCCCTTCGTCAGCCATGCCGTGCCGCGCATCGGGGCGGAGGCACGCGCCGACCTGCTGACGGCATTCCGGGCACGGGTGCTCGACCTTGCCGCACAGCCGGTGGATCGCAGCCGCGCCATCGCCGCGCCTCTCGACCATGTTTCCGAAGGCGCCTGGGCGCGCAAGGTCTGATTGCAAGGGAGACAGCGATGAAGACGGGAAGATTTGCCGGCAAGGTGGCGCTGATCACCGGCGGCTCGCGCGGGATCGGGGCCGAGATCGCGCGGCGGCTGGCGCGCGAGGGCGCACGGGTGACTGTCGGATACCGCGGCAACCGCGTCGCCGCAGAAGCGGTGCAGGCCGAGATCGCGGCCCTGGGGGCGGAGGCGCGCATCGCCGCGGCCGATGTGGCCGACCCGGTGGCGGCACAGGCGCTGGTCGAGAGTGCGCATGCCGCCCATGGCCGACTCGACATCCTGGTGCATGCCGCGGGCATCGCACCCTACCTGCCGCTGGAGCGCTGCGACGCCGCACACTACCGCACCGTGTTCGACACCAACGTGCTGTCGACGCTGACCCTGACCCGGGCGGCGGCTCCATTGCTGACGGCACCCGGCGGGCGGGTGGTGCACCTGTCCTCGCGCCTTGTCTGGGCACCGATCCCGGGCAGCGCCGTCTATGCCGCCTCGAAGGCGGCGGTCACTGCGCTGACGTTGGCGTTGGCAAAGGAACTTGGCCCGCGCGGCATCACCATCAACGCGGTCGCGCCGGGCGTGATCGAGACCGACATGACCGAGGCAATCGTCGCCGAACGCGGCGAGGCGATCCGCGCGATGACGCCGCTCGGGCGCATCGGCAAGCCCGAGGACGTGGCGGGGGTGGTTGCCTTCCTGGCCTCCGAGGATGCAGGCTGGATCACCGGGCGGACGATCCGAGCCGATGGCGGCATGGCCTGACCGCCGACACTGAAGGATAGCTCATGCGCGACGCCTACCAAAGCCCGCACCCGCAACGCCGCACCGAGGCGGCGGGCGCCGACATCGCCTATGTGGATACCGGCCCCGACGACGGCGGCGAGGGCCGCCCCGTTCTGGTCTTCCTGCACGGCAACCCGACATCTTCCTATCTGTGGCGCGAGATCATCGCCGCGCTCAAGGGTCGATGGCGCTGTCTAGCACCCGATCTGGCAGGCATGGGCAATTCCGGCCCGATGCCCGGCGGCGGATACCGCTTCGCCGATCATGTGCGGGTCATGGATGCCTGGATGGCCGCCGTTGTTCCTGCAGGCCCGGTGGTGCTGGTCTGCCACGACTGGGGCTCGGCGCTGGCCTTCCACTGGGCGCGGCGCAACCCGGATCGGGTGGCGGGCATCGCCTATATGGAGGCGATCGTGCGCCCCCGCGTCTGGGCCGATTTCCCCGAGGGGCGCGACCGGCTGTTTCGCATGCTGCGCGGCCCAGAGGGCGCGAAGGCGGTTCTGGAGGACAATTTCTTCGTCGAGACGGTGCTGCCCAAGAGCATCCTGCGCCCGCTGTCGGAGACCGAGATGGCCGTCTGGCGCGCTCCCTTCCCGGATGCCGCGCTGCGCCTGCCGATGCTCGTCTGGCCGCAGGAACTGCCCATCGAGGGCGAACCCGCCGATGTGGTGCGAACCGTCGAGGACTACGGCACCTGGCTTGCGGGCAGCGCCATACCCAAGCTCTTCGTAAATGCGGAACCGGGGGCGGTGCTGATCGGCGCGGGCCGTGATTTCTGCCGGAGCTGGCCGAACCAGCGCGAGGTCAC
>PHEG01000089.1 GCA_002842835.1 Alphaproteobacteria bacterium HGW-Alphaproteobacteria-2
GGACGCCCTGTTCGCCTTCCTGCCGGGCGGTCCGCCCACCTTCGGCTTCACCAAGACCTACAACGACATGGGCTTGCGCGAGGCGGGCATCCGATTCCTTGGCACGGCGGAGACCGAAGAGGTGAACCTTCAGGCACTTGGCGACCCGGCCATCGGCCTGACCACCGCCTATCACTATTCGAATGCCCACGACTCCGATCTCAACCGTACCTTCAAGGCCAAGCTGGAAGAACTGTTTCCGGGTGCGGTGGCCAATTGGGCTTCGGTCGGGGCCTTCGACGGCACGCATCTGATCTATCAGATGGTCGCCGCCGCTGGCAGCGACGGCCCGGCCGCGGTCGAGGCGGCGAAGGGCCTTGCCTGGGAAAGCCCGCGCGGCCCGGTGACGATGAGCGCAGAGACGCGGACCGTGATCCAGAACGTCTATATCCGCGAGGTGGAACGCGATGCGGCCTCCGGTCTGCTGGTCAACCGCGAGAAGGGCGTGATCGCCACCGTGGACGATCTGGGCTGGACAAACTGACAGGCACGCGGGCGGCCAGGCAACGCCGCCCGCAACCGCCCCGGCAGGCAGATCAATGTCCCTCATCGCAAATATTCTGATCGACGGGGTCGCCTACGGCATGGTCCTGTTCATGATCGCGGTCGGCCTGTCTGTTACCATGGGGCTGATGCGGGTCATCAACCTGGCCCATGGCGGCTTCGCCCTGATCGGCGGCGCGCTGGTACATGGGCTGCTGACACGCGCGGGCCTGCCCTATCTTCTTGCGGTTCCGCTAGCCGTTCTGGGGACCATGGCGCTGGCCTGGCCGATGGAACGGGTGCTCTACCGGCGCATCTACCGCTTCGGCGAATTGCAGCAGGTGCTGGCGACGATCGGCATCGCATTCCTGATGATCGCGGGCGTGAATTACCTGCTCGGCTCCAGCCTGCTGTCCATCCCTGTTCCCGAAGCGATGCAGGGTGCTGTGGATCTGGGCTTCCGCAAGGTTTCGATGCACCGGATCGTCGTCATCGTGGCCGGGCTGGCTATGGTCGCCTGTCTTTACCTGTTGCTCGACAGAACCCGCTTCGGAATGCGCCTGCGAGCGGCGGTGGACAACCGCGACACGGCCGCGATGCTCGGCATCAATACAGGCGCGATCTATGCAGCCACCTTCTGCCTTGGCGCGGGGCTCGCCGCGCTCGGCGGTATTCTCGGGGCCGAGTTGCTGCCGATCGAGGCCTATTACCCGCTGCGCTACATGGTTCTCTTCCTGATGGTGGTCGCGGTGGGCGGGCTGGGCTCGATCACGGGGTCTTTCCTGGCCGCCCTTGGCCTCGGCCTCGTCGATACCGCCTCGCGCTATCTGGTGCCCGACTTTGGCACGATCTTCTTCTTCGCCTGCGTGATCGCCATCCTGGCGGCGCGGCCTGCGGGGCTGATGGGGCGGGCCTGACATGCAGGATGCACCGATCCCCGCAACCGCTCCGCGTCCGCGCTCCGGCGGCCTTCGTGTGCCGCTTCTGGCCGAGGCGCTGCTGTTGGCGCTCGCCGTCGCCGCCTATTTCCTGTTTCCCTACAATCTGGGGTTCCTGACCCGGATCCTCATCATGATGATCTTCGTCCTGTCGCTCGACCTGGTGCTGGGCTTCGCGGGGATCACAACGCTGGGGCAGGCGGCGATGTATGGCGCGGGCGCCTATGCAGCGGGGCTTTTTGCCATCCATGTCTGGGCCGATCCGGTTGCGGGGCTTGTCGTGGGGGCGGCTGCGGGTGCGGCGGTCGCGCTGGTGTCGGGCCTTGTGCTGATGCGGGCGCATGGGCTGACGCTGTTGATGCTGTCGATCGCGGTCGCGCAGGTCCTGCAAGAGGTAGCAAACAAGGCGCGCGACATCACCGGCGGGGCCGACGGGCTGCGCGGTATCCGGATGGAGCCAGTGCTTGGCATCTGGGATTTCGATTTCGTGGGCCAGACGGGTTTCTGGTATGCGCTCGCTGTTCTGGCTCTGGTGTTTGTGGCGCTGCGCCTTGTCACGGGGTCGCCCTTCGGGCTGTCGCTGCGCGGCATCCATGAAAGCCCGGCACGCATGGCGGCGATCGGCACACCGGTCTACTGGCGGCTGGTTGCGGCCTATGCGCTGGGCGGCGGCATCGCCGGTGTGGCCGGCGCACTGGCCGCGCAGATCACCATGCTGGTCAGTCTGGAGGTGTTTTCCTTTGCCCTGTCGGCCGAGGCGCTGATCATGCTGATCCTGGGCGGCACCGGGCGGCTCTATGGCGCGGTGATCGGTACGGCGATCTTCATGGCCGTGCATCACACGGCGGCGGCGGCCGATCCGTTCAACTGGCTGTTCGTGATCGGCGGGCTGGTTCTTGCGGTAATCTTCTTCGTGCCGACTGGGCTTCTGGGCCTGCCGACCGCCCTCGTGCGACTGTTCCGGGGGAGCCGCAATGGCCGGCCTTGAGGTGCGCGATCTGTGCAAGTCCTTTGGCGGGCTGACCGTGGCCGAGGGCATCAGCTTCGATCTGCCGCCCGGCGCGCGCAAGGCGTTGATCGGGCCGAACGGCGCAGGCAAGAGCACCTTCGCCAATCTGGTAACGGGCATCCTGGCGCCCACGAGCGGCACTATCCGGTTCGACGGGCGCGACATCGGGCGGCTGACCGAGGCGCAACGGGTGCGCGTCGGGATCGCCAAGACCTTCCAGATCACCAATCTGTTTCGCCGGCTGAGCGTACGCGAGAACCTGCGCCTTGCGGTACTGGAACGCGAACGCCGGGGCGCGCGGCTGTGGCGCCGGGCAGATGGCGACCGGGCGGTAGAGGCAGAGGTCGACTCATTGCTGGCGCAGTTCCGGCTGACCGACATGGCGGAGCGTCTGGCGCGCGAACTGGCCTATGGCCAGCAGCGCCTGGTGGAAGATCATCGACGCGATAGAGGCCCTGCCCGGCGATCTGGCGGTGCTGATCATCGAACATGACATGGATCTGGTGTTCCGGGTGGCCGAACGCATCGTGGTGCTGGTCGCAGGCCGCATCCTGACCGAGGGCACACCCGACGAGATCGCCCGCGATCCGCAGGTGCGCGCGCTCTATCTGGGGGGTGCCCATGGCTGATGCGGCCCTTGCCCTTGACCGGGTCAGCGCCGGATACGGTGCGACCCATGTGCTGGAAGACATCAGCCTGACCGTCCCGCGCGGCGAACGCCTGACGATCATCGGGCGCAATGGCGCGGGCAAGACCACGCTGCTGGCCACGATCATGGGCCTGACACGGCTGCACGGCGGGCGCATCGCGGCATCGGGGCGCGATATCACCGGGATGGCGACGCACCGGCGCTCGGCACTCGGCCTTGGCCTCGTGCCGCAGACGCGCGATATCTTTGCCTCGCTCAGCGTCGAGGAAAATCTGCTGGCGGTCGGGCGCGGCAAGGCCGGGCTGGAAGAGGCCTATGCGATGTTCCCCCGCCTGAAGGAACGGCGCAGGAATGGCGGCGCGCAGCTCTCGGGCGGCGAACAGCAGATGCTGGCGATCGCCCGCACCCTGATGACCGAACCCGATGTTTTGTTGCTGGATGAACCGCTTGAGGGGCTGGCCCCGGTGATCTGCGAACAACTGATGCGGGTGTTCGAGGATATCGCCCGCGACGGCCGCCGCACGGTGATCCTGGTGGAACAGCACGTCACCGCGGCGCTGGCCTTTGCCACGCGCGCGGTGCTGCTGGCCAACGGGCGGGTGGTGCATGATGGCCCGGCCCAGGGGCTGCATGCACAGCCTGGATTGCTGGACCGGCATGTGGGCGTCAGTCTGGGGCATCGAGATGGAGGCTAGGATGAAGCTGATAGAGGATCATCTTGCGATAGACCCGCCCGAGGGCGTGCCGGTCTGGGATGTCGATCCTTATTCCGAAAGTGTTCTGGCGAACCCGAATCCATACTACGCCGCGCTGCGCGAACAGGGCCCTTTCGCCTATATCCCGCGCTACGCGATCCTGGCCTGCGGGCGCTACGACGAGACGAAAGAGGTATTCTCAGATCACACACGCTTCGTGTCGTCGCGCGGTGTTGGCCTGAATGATTTCCGCCACGGCAAGCCATGGCGTCCACCCTCGTTGATCCTCGAGGCCGATCCGCCGGACCACACCCGGACGCGCAAGGTGATGGCGCGCGCGCTATCACCCAAGGTGGTTGCCGGGCTGAGGGAAGATTTCCGCATCGCTGCCGAGGCCATCGTGGACCGGCTGTTGCAGATGCAAGGCTTCGAGGCGGTCGCCGATCTGGCCGAGGCCTTTCCGGTGGCGGTGTTTCCGAAGGCAGTGGGCATGCTTGATGTGCATGCGCGGCACCTGGTCGATTACGGCGCGATGGTTTTCAACGGGCTCGGGCCGGACAATGCTCTCCGCCGGGCCGCCATGGCGCGAGCCCCCGAGATCGTGCCCTGGATCACCGCGGCCTGCACCCGCAACCGGCTGACGGGCGACGGTCTGGGAGCGATCATCTATGAAGCCGCGGATGCGGGCGAGATCGGTCATGACGAGGCGGCGATGCTGGTGCGCTCGTTCCTGTCTGCGGGGGTGGACACCACGGTGACCGGGATCGGCAGCGCGCTCTGGTGTCTGGCGCGGAACCCCGAGGCGTTTGCAGCGCTGCGTGCCGACCCTGCGCTGGCGCGGCCCTGCTTCGAGGAGGTGCTGCGCTACACCTCGCCGGTGCACACCTTCGCGCGCACCGCCGATTGCAACACCGAAGTTGCCGGGGTGAAGATCGTCGAGGGAACCAAGATCATCTGTGCGCTTGGCTCGGCCAACATGGACCCCGCGAAATGGGACGATCCGGAGGTATTCCGCATCGACCGCCGCCCCGCGGGGCATCTGGCCTTTGGCGTCGGCATCCATGGCTGCGTTGGTCAGAACATCGCCCGCGCCGAGTTGGAGGTGCTGCTTACCGTGATCGCCGAGAAGGTGGCCGCGATCGAGCCAACGGGCGAGGCGGTCTGGCGGCCCAACAACGCCATTCACGCCCTCGACCGGCTGCCACTTCGCTTCCGCCCCAATTGAGGATCGACCATGCCCCGTGTCATCTTTGTCACCCCGGATGGAACCCGCACCGAAGTAGAGGGCGTGGCAGGCGACAGCGTCATGGCCACGGCCATCGCGCATGACATCGTCGGCATCGTCGCCGAATGCGGCGGCTCGATGATGTGTGCCACCTGTCACTGCTATGTCGAAGATGCCTGGTCCGCACGCATCGGACAGCGAAGCGACGGCGAGGAGGAGATGCTGGAAAGCGCGGCCTGCGAGGTGCGAGACACCAGCCGCCTGTCCTGCCAGATCACCCTGTCGTCCGATCTGGATGGGCTGGTCGTGCATCTGCCCGACGCGCAGACTTGACCCGACCGGCGCGGATAGTTGTGGTGGGCACCGGACAGGGCGCCTTCCAGCTTGCCGCGTCGCTGCGCGACGAGGGCTTCATCGGTGCCATCACCCTGATCGGCGAGGAGCCCGGGTTGCCCTATCAGCGCCCGCCTCTGTCGAAAGCCTATCTCGATGAGGGGCGGGATGACCGGTTGCTGCTGCGCCCCGAAAGCTTCTACGCGCGCCAGGATATCGCCCTGATCCCTGGCGAGCGCGTGGTGGAGATCGACCGCGGGGCGCAAAGGGTTGTCACGCGGTCGGGCACCCGCCACACCTACGACCACCTCGTGCTTGCCACCGGCGCGCGAAACGCGCGGCCGCCCATCGCGGGAGCCGAAGCGCCCGGTGTGCTGGGGTTGCGCAGTCTCGCCGATGCGCGGGCGCTGCGCGCGGCGATGGCGACGGCGCAAAGCGCGCTGGTCATCGGCGGGGGCTTCATCGGGCTGGAATTTGCGGCGGTGGCGCGGGCGGCAGGACGCGTCGTGACCGTGTTGGAGGCCGGGCCCCGGCTGATGGCGCGCGCCGTCTCGGCGGCGGTCTCGGCGCGTTTTCTCGACCTGCACCTTGGAATGGGCACGCAGATCGTTCTGGGGGCGCCGGTCGCGGCGATCCTGACCGACGGCACGGGGCGCGCGGCGGGCGCGCGGCTGCTGGACGGGACGGAGCATCGTGCCGATCTTGTCCTGCTTGCTACCGGCGTGCGGCCCAATACCGAGCTTGCCGAAGCCGCCGGGTTGTCCGTTGCGAACGGCATCCTGACCGACGTGCATCTTCTGACGTCCGATCCCGCCATATCGGCACTTGGCGATTGCGCGGCGGTTCCCCAGGGTGACGCCGCAGTGCCTCTGCGTCTCGAATCCGTGCAGGCAGCAACCGATCAGGCCCGCGCCATTGCCCGCAGGCTGACCGGCAATCCCGCCCCCTATACCGCCGTGCCGTGGTTCTGGAGTGACCAGGGAACGGCCAAGCTTCAGATCGCGGGCCTGACTGCCGGGGCAACCGAAACCGAACGGATCTACCCCGAACCCGACAGGACCGTTGTCTTCTGTTACCGAATGGGGCATCTCGCCGGAGTTGAAACGATCAACGCCCCGGGCGATCACATGGCTGCGCGTACGCTGCTGGCGTTGCAACCAGGGATCACCCGTGCGGAATTGGCCGAGCGCGGCCACGACATCCGCGCAATGGCGAAGGCAGCGAAAGAGGCCCGATCATGAAAACCGCGTCGCCCGCCACATCGAGAGAGCAGGGAGGCGCCGGCGAGGGTCTTTGCCCGGAGGCACGCCTGTCGGTGCCGACCGTGTTCAACGACGGCCGGGCGATCGTCAACATCGACACCTATGTGCCATTCTTTCTTGCCACCGTGAACACGGCGCTCTCGCGCGGCGCTTCTGGGATCTACCGCGAACGCTTCGGGATTGGGATCACCGACTGGCGGGTGATCTCGATGCTGGCGATCGAGCCCGGCATCACCGCCGCGCGTGTCTGCGAGGTCGTGAAGCTCGACAAGGCCGCGACCAGCAGGTCGCTTACGAGCCTCGAGGGTATGGGCCTGCTGCGGTATGTGACCGCGACCACGGATGCCCGCCGCCGCCGCTGGTGGCTCAACGATCGCGGCTACCTGCTGCACGACGAAATTCTCGGCGTCGCCCTGAAACGCGAGGCCGATCTTGTCCGGGGTGTCGCTCCCGAAGATCTGGAGGCGTTTCTGCGTGTGATGCGCCGCATGCTGAAGAACGTCGAGACGCTCTGACCGACCCTCGCCAGATCCGTCCGCCGGTCCCCGCCAATCGCGGCTGGTGCGCGCGCTGCTCACGCAACTTTGCCTCGCATGTGCACGTGCCGCCGCCCATCTGACCCGCGAGAGGGATGCCCATGAGCAGCGATCACATGGTGAGACGGAGCTTTCTGGTGGCGGCGTCGGCACTTGCGCTGGGCCTACCCGCAAAGGCGGCGGCATCTGCACCGGGCACGCGTGCGGGCGAGGCGCATCTCTACTCCGCCGCGCGCAGCGCGGGGGAATGGCGCGCCCTGCTCACCGCAACCGAATACGAGGTGCTGCGCGAAGGGCGCACGGAATTCCCCTTCACCAGTCCGCTCTGGAACGAGACGCGCCTCGGGCTCTACCGTTGCCGCGGCTGCGACCTGCCGCTCTTCGATGCCGACTGGAAGGTGCAGCTCGACAAGGGCTGGCCCTTCTTTCGCTATGCCCGCGACGACGCGTTCCTGACGCGCCCTGAGAGTCTGCCGCCGGGTTACGGCGCAAACAGCCAGCCGGGCCTCTCGCGCAGCGAGACGGTTCTGGAACTCCACTGCCGTCGCTGCGCCAGCCATGTCGGGCACCTGCTGCCGGTGGAGAGCGATTTCCTGCATTGCGTGAACGGGATCGCGCTGAAGTTCGAGTCCGCAGGCGCCTGAGGCCTGACCTGCGCGCGGGGGCTGGACGCCCGCCACCCGGGGGCGCTAACCAAGGCGCATGACCGGACCGCGTTACACCCCGCTCGTCGCCAGCCTGCCCGCCA
>PHEG01000608.1 GCA_002842835.1 Alphaproteobacteria bacterium HGW-Alphaproteobacteria-2
GTGATGTCGCAGGCATACATGGTGAAGCCCGCCACCGCCTCGGCGCCCACCTGCGCGGGCCCCCCCGCCGCGCCGCCGGTCAGCACGCGCAGCGCGGCGGCGAAGGGCGTCGCCACATCGCGCGGCGTGACCACGGCGCGCACGTAGCGCGCGCGGTTGGGGTCGGTGGTGGCGCCGGTCATCGCCGTGCGGTCGTCGGGCGGCAGCGTCGGGTAGAAGGTCAAGGTGTAATCGACCGGACCGGAGAGCAGGCGCTCGCCCGCCGCGAAGGTCTGGTCGCGGGTCACGAGACCCTCGGCCGCCCGGCCCGCCCGCGCGATGGCCTCGTCGCTGCCATCCAGCTCCCCCGCCGCGGCCAGCGCCACGCTGTCGGCGAAGGACTGCAGCTCGCTCTGCGTGCTGGCGATGCGGCCGATGTCGAAGGAGAGCGCGACGAGCCCCATCAGCGCGGCCAGCATCAGCGCCCAGAAGACGAGGATGGTGCCCGCCTCCTCCCGGGCGATGCGCGCGATCTGCCTGACGGGAGCCATCTCTGCCTCCCCTCACTCGGCCGGGCGGCGGAATTCGACGGTCTCGGTCGCGACGCCCCGGCGCACCGTGATCGAGACCATGGGCTTCGCCTCGGTCTCGGGCAGCGGCGACTTGTCGAGCACGATGTCCGAGAGCCGCACCGACTCGAGCGGCTCGTCCGCGGCCGGGTCGAAGCTGCGCAGCGTCAGGCTGAGCGACCCGGCGCGCTGCGCCAGCGCCAGCTTCTGGCCCTGCTCGGGGCTCACCTCGACGGTGACGGTGCGCGCCACGACGGCCTTGTCCACCTCCTCGTTGGCGACCTGGTCGACACCGATCACCCGCACCTTCTGCAGGATGGTCATGGTGCGCAGGTCGCTGTCGCGGCCCCGCGTCAGCATGATGTCGACGAAATCGCCGGGCGTGACGAAGTCGAGATCAGCCGCTTCGCGCGGCGCGGCTCGGCGGCGCCCGTGCCCAGCACCTCGTCCACGGAAAGGAAACTGCCCTCCGGGACCGAGCCCTTCGGCCATTTCTGGAGCGCAAGCTGCTCGCGCTCGATCGCCTGGCCGAAGCGGATGTCGCCGCGCGCCACCACGACCTCGACCATCTCGGCGGCCGGGTCGGCGATGGTGGCCTGCGCCTGCTGCGCCGCCAGCATCTCGCGCGCCACCTGCGCCGAGCCCCCGGCCACGGCGAGGCCGACAAGGGTGACGATGATGGATGAGGTTCTCATGTCATTGCTCCTGAGTTCGAAAACCCGACACCGCCCGAGGCGGCCGACATGGCGGTGCGCATCGGGCACCGCCATGCCGAACTGCAGCGCATGGCCGCATGCTATCAATTACTCGGGGACCGCCGCGCGGATTGTGGTGATGGCAGTCCCCGCATCGGCGAAGTTGTCGCGGGTGCCCTCCGCGATCGTGAGAAGGGCGGTGGCCCCCACGACAACCACGATCAGCAGCGCGATGCCGTATTCCACCAGGGTGGCGCCATCCTCGCTGCGGCGGAAATGGCCCAGTTCAAGAAGAAACTTACGCATGTCTCAAGACTCCGTTCCGGTT
>PHEG01000090.1 GCA_002842835.1 Alphaproteobacteria bacterium HGW-Alphaproteobacteria-2
GAAGAGCGCGGCATCGAAGCAGTTGTGGCTGAGCGCGACCGAGGCGGCCATCGCGATCACGTCGCGCGAGAAGAGCGACAGCTCCATCCCCGGCTGGCCTTGGGTCACCCCGTCGCACATCGCGGGCACTCCGCCCGCCACCTGCGCCGTGGCGCCGCGCGCGCGCGCCGCTGCCTTGATGCGTTCGGGGAAGTCCCCGAATGGCTGATGCGCCGAGAGCATGTCGTTGTAGGCGGTGACGATGCCGAGGTTGAGCGCCTTGCCCCCCGCCAGCCGTGTCTTGTCGGGTCCCGAAGCGGCGACGCCATGGGCGAGGTTGCCGCAGCTCAGGTGTGCGCGCGTCGGGCCCGCTTCGGCGGCGCGGGCGATGCGTTCGAGATAGGCGGCGCGGCGCGCACGGCTGCGCGCGATGATGCGCGCGGTGACACCGGCGATGCGGGGATCGAGCGGCATGGACACCTCCCGGTGCGATGGTAGCGCTAACAGTCTCCCGCTTCAACGCCACTCCGCGGGTTTCACCTTGCGGAGAGCGGTTCTTTCATGGCGCCGTACCGCGCCCCATCTCGAGGCCAGAAGGAAAGGACAGGCCATGATCCGCAACGCTGCCGCCGCCCTCGTGATGCTCTTTCCGCTGCCGGCGCTGGCCGAAGCGCCGCCGCCTCTCTTTGTGCTGGCACAACCGGGGCTGGCTGCGGCACCCGAGCCGGCCGCGCTTGCCGAGGGGGCCGAGGAGGCCGCACCTATCACGCGCGCCAGCCGCGGCAGACTGCGCGCGGATGGCGGCTGGACGGGCTTCTACGGCGGCGTGCAGCTTGGCTTCGGCGATGGCAACCTCAACCGTGGCGGCGGATCCGACACCGGCGCGCTGGGCGGCGCACATGTCGGCTACATGCACGACTTCAACAGTTATGTCGCCGGGGTCGAGGCAAGTGTCTCGCTCGCAGATATCGATTTCGACAAGGGCGCCGGCGGCGACATCGACACGCTTGCGCGGCTCGGCGTGCGACTTGGCAAGGCCTTTGGCGACACGCTGGTCTATGGCGCGGGCGGCGGCGCCTTTGTCGATGGCAACTATGCCGGGCGCGACGAGGACGAGCTGGGCTATTTCGTCGGCGCCGGGGTCGAACACCGGCTGAACACGCGCTGGAGTGTCGGGCTCGCCGCGAACTACCACCGCTTCGACGGCTACGGCGGGCCGGGGCGCGATCTCGAACTCGTCACCGTCGAGGGGCGGCTGTCGCTCCGGTTCTGATCTCTCCGCCAGCGCGAGGCACAGCGCAAGCACCAACACCAGCGCGCTGGTGGTGGCGCGCCCGGGGCGGGCGGCGTTGCTCATGCGGGCATCCTTCGCGGCATGGGCGCGGCGCGCAGCAGGACCGGGCGCAGCCAGAGCCCCAGCGTGGAGCCTGCGAAAGCGGCGGCGAACCACGCCCAGCCGTGCAGGCTGCCCGTCGAAATGCCGCTGAAGAAGGCGCCGACGTTGCAGCCGAAGGCGAGCCGCGCGGAATATCCCAGCACCAGCCCCGTGGCCAGCACCGCCGCCCAGCTCGGCGCCGTCAGCCGCCCCACCTGCGGCGTGGCGGGCGCGCGCCAGCGCATCACGAGCCAGGCGCCGAGAATGAGGCCGAGGTTGGTGAGGGATGTCACATCGGTCAGCACGCTGGCCGAGAGCCGCGCGGCGTGCGCGGGCTCCGACCAGAAGGGCGCTGCGGAAAGGTCCGCGCCCGCTGCGACGGCGAGTTTCGCGCCCCAGAGCCCGAGGCCGTAGACGATGCCCCATGGCTGCCCTGCCACCACGAGATTGGCGAGCGCGAGCGCCGCCAGAAGTCCGGCGGCGAGCCAGAGCCGCCTCCCGGGCAGCCGCTGCCCCGGCTCGGCGCGCGCCGCGGCAAGCGCGGCGACAAGGCCGAGCCCGGCGAGTGTCACGGCAAGCCCCGCGCCCTCGCCGAGCAGGTCCTGCACGGTCAGCACCGGCAGATGGCCGAGGCCGGTCCACCATCCCAGGTGCAGCGCGCCCGCGAAGCTGCCCGCAATGAAGCCCGCCAGCGCCACCGCGCCCACCAGGTTGCCGCTGCCCGCGTTCACCAGCGTGCCCGACCCGCAGCCCATCGCCACCTGCATCGCCGCGCCGAAGGCAAAGGCGCCCCCCAGCATGGCGTAGCCGATCGGCGCATGCGCGCCCATCAGCTCGCCCGGGGCGGCGGCCAGCAGCGGCATCGCCACCGCCGCGGTGGCGCCGATCGCCAGAAGCTGCGCGATCAGCCCGCGAGCGTCGCGCTCGGCGGCCATGCGCCGCCAGGGCCCGGCGAAGCCGAAGCGGAGCCCCTCGAGCGTCAGCCCGAAGCCGATGCCGATGGCCAGCAGTAGCGCCGCGCGCGGCCCTGCCGCCCAGAAGACGCCGAAGAGTGCGGCAAGCGCGAGCGCCGCGAGGCCCGCGCGCCGTGTCACAGCCAGCCCTTCACCCAGTCGCGCGTCTGGTTCCAGTAGATCTGCAGCCGCGTCGGCGCATTGTCGAGCGGGCGGTCGGCCATCGTCCATTCCGCCATGCTTTCGGCATACATGCGCGTGTCGGGCACGCCCGCCACCTCGGACATCATGAACCAGTTGATCGAGGCCCAGTGCCCGGTGTTGCAGAACGACACGGTCAGCGGCGCGCCCGCGGCGGGCACGCGCTCGGCGGCGATGGCGCGCAGATCGGCGGCGGGCTTCAGCCGGGTGCCATCGAACCAGTCCTCATGCGTGAGGTGCTGCGCGCCGCGGATCGTGCCGGGCCGCGCGATCGACCAGAGCGTGCCCTCGAAGAAGCCGCGCGGGCGCGCATCGATCAGCCGGGCCGAGCCTTCGGCGACCAGGCGCTCCACCTCGGCGGTGGTGACGCGCCAGGCACCGGACCATTCGGGCTGCCAGCCGCTTGCGGCAACTGCCGCGCCGCCCGTCTCCACCGGCAGTCCGGCCTCGGCCCAGGCGCGGAAGCCGCCGTTCAGCACTGCGATGTCGTGGACGCCCAGAGATTTCAGCGTCCAGTAGACGCGCGTGGCGGCCCCCATGTCGGTGGGATTGGCGCCCTCGTGGATCACTGCCACCGGCGTTTCGGCACTGATGCCGAGCGATTGCACCAGCGCGGTCAGATGGGCGATGTCGCGCAGTTGCCCGGGGTTCTCCTGCGGGCCGCGCCAGTCGGCATAGGCGGTGGGCAAGGAGCCGGGGATGTGCCCCGCCGCATGCTCGCCCGTGACGCGCAGCACGCGCACCCCGGGCGTGCTCTCCAGCACGGCGGCCAGGTCAGTGGGCTCCATCAGCGGTTGCCAGCCCGCAGGTGCTGCGAGCGCGGCCGGGGCCAGCAGGAAGGCCGCGGCAGCGGCGGCGGACAGGATGCGGGGGGTCATGGCACGCTCCATTGTCAGGTGAAAACCGGCTGCCCGAAAGCTAGGCATCCCCGGGCCTGCAGGCAACTCACGACCTTGGGCTATTCTGCGGGGCGGCGGGGCGCATCGGGCGCGCGCAGCACCAGCCAGATCAGCGCGCCACCCGCCAAGGCCAGCATTGGCACCATGGCGAGGTTGACCCCCATCCAGCCCTGCTCGGCCGTGCCGCCGGTCGCGTTCATCAGCACCCCCGACGACAGCGAAGCCAGCGACACGCCTGCAAAGACGATGAGATCGTTCATGCCCTGTGCGCGGCCGCGTTCCTCGGGCGAATGGGCGGAGGAGAGCATGGCGGTGGCGCCGATGAAGCCGAAGTTCCAGCCGATGCCCAAGAGCACCAGCGCGCCAAAGAAGTTTGCCAGTTCCACCCCGGCCAGTGCGACGAGCCCGGCGCCCGCGAGGATGGCGAGCCCGGCGGCGACGATCCGCTCCGCCCCGAAGCGGGTGATCAGATGGCCGGTGACGAAGGCGGGCGCATACATCGCCAGCACATGCGCCGAGACGATGTCGGCGGCATCGCCGGTGCCGAAGCCGCAGCCCACCACGGCGAGCGGCGTCGAGGTCATCACCAGGTTCATCAGCGCGTAGGAGACGGTGGCGCAGATCACGGCGACCAGGATGCGCGGCTCGGCCAGCATCTGCCGCCGGGTCCTCCCGCGCGGCGCATCCGGTGCGAGGACTGGCGGGCGCGGGATGTCGAGAAAGAAGAAGAGTCCAGCGCCGAGGATGGAGAGGACGAAGACCGCGAGATAGGTGCCGTAGAAGGGCACCACGGCGGCCTCGGCGGTCAGCTTCACCAGTTGCGGGCCGATCAGCGCCGCGGCGAGCCCGCCCCCCATCACCAGCGAGATCGCCTTGGGCCGGAATGCGGGCGAGGCGGTATCGGCGGCGGCGAAGCGGTAGAAGCCGTGTGCCGACATGTAGATGCCGGTGAGATACGAGGCCGCGAGAAAGAGCGGGAACGAGCCCGCCCCCAGCGCATGCGCTCCCAGAGCCGCGCCCCCCGCGCCCCCCGCCGCACCGACGAAGAACCCCGCGCGCCGCCCGGCGCGCTGCATCAGCGCAGAAAGCCATGGCGCGGTGGTCATCGAGCCGATCACGATGAGGCTGATGGGCAGCGTCGCCCAGATCGGCGAGGGAGCTAGGCTCTGCCCCGCCAGACCGCCGACGATGAAGATCATCGGAAGCTGCGCGCCGAGGATCGCCTGGGCGAGCACCAGGACGATAACATTGCGCCTGGCGCGGAGATCGTCGGTCTGCTCGGTCATGACCGCCCTCTAGCGCTCCGCGCAGGCACCGGCAAGGGCGCGCTGCGCGGGGGCTTGTCGGCGGGCGCGGCAATTCCTATATCGGGGGAGCATTGCGAGAAGGGCCTTCGCGCCCTCGCCAACCTGCCAGACCCGGCAAGGTGGTCCCCCGAAAGGGGCATGCGGCCGAAAGACAGGCAACGAAGGGGTCGGATCATGTGTCCTTCCTTCAGGAACGAAACTCTGCGCCGGGCAAGCCCTGTCCGGTGTCCGTCTGCCGCCGATGGCGCGCAGCGTTCCCTCGGGTCTGTCGGACGGTCTGGACCGGCTGAACGGACTCGAGGAGAGAGACATGGCCTATACAGACGACCCGATCCGCACCCGCTTCCTGCGCGAGACGCTCGAACGGGCACAATCCAACCCAAGGCAATTCGCCGATGACGAGGCGCGCGAAGCCCACGAGAGGCGGCTGCAGGTGCTGCGCCGGATCGAGATCGTGGTGCACCGCGGCGAGACCGGCCAGCATATCGGGGTCGAAGGCTACATGCTGAACGGCTATCTGCAGCGCTATCCGCTGTCCTATCGCATCATGGAGTCGGAACTGCGCCACGGCGTGCAGCCCGATCTCGTGACCCTCGCGGAGCGTCTTGAACTGAGGCTCTACAAGGCGCCGTGGAGTTTCACGATCGAGCCGACGCAGCGGAGGAATTGACCATGGAGGTGGATATCTGGTTGATGACCTGTTTCGACAAGGAAGCGATGGAAAGATGTGTGCGCGTCCAGGAAGGGCTCGCCCGGCTGCGGGCTGATCGCGATGGCGCGCATGTGGCGCTCTGCGCCGCGACCGGGGAGGATTTGCCGCTTGCGGCGGACCTGTGGCCGAAACCGGGGTGGTCGCCCGAGGCGCATGAGCGACTCGAGATCTTTGCGCGGTTCTGGGATGCTTTCACAATCTCGACTGCCGACTTCATGTGCTCGCGCGTCCGCGAGGAAGACCGTGTCTATCTGCGTGACCCAGGCATCGAGCGCCTCAAGGCCCTTGGCCGCGCGCTCTATCGCCAGCTTTCCGGCATTCTCGGGAAACCCTATGATGGGTCTTACATATTCGAGGGGGCCGACCGGGTGAGGACGCCGCGGGAAAGCGACCTGTTCCGCCAGTTAAGTGCGGTGGCCCGCGAACTCGACCGCCTCAACACCAGGCGAGGAAAGTTGCAGCTGGAGCGATTCATGGCTGCATGTCGTGGAGAAGTGCCGCTGACCAGTGTCATGTATGCCTGGTGGGGAGACAGCGAAACCTGAGCGGGCGCGGCCTGCCGGGGGGCGGGCTCACGCCCCCCGGTAGGGCTCGACATATTGCAGCGCCATGTCCCAGGGGAAGAAGATCCAGGTATCCTGGCTGACTTCGGTAATGAAGGTGTCCACCTGCCCGCGGCCCTGCGGCTTGGCATAGACGGTGGCGACATGCGCCTGCGGCATCAGCGCGCGCACGACTTCGAGCGTGCGCCCGGTGTCCACCAGATCGTCCACGACGAGCACTCCCGCGCCGTTGCCGACGAGGCCCATGTCGGGGCGCTTGATGATCACGGGCGCGTCCGCGGTCTGGTGGTTGTAGGATTTCACGCTGATCGTGTCGACGGTGCGGATATCGAGTTCGCGCGCCACGATCATCGCGGGCGCCATGCCGCCGCGGGTGATGGCTCGCGGTGGATCTGATCCCAGGAGACGTGAAAGCCCTTCTCGTGCGGCAGACGTTCCATGCTACTCCGGCTCCCCGCGTGCGCTGCGCCCGGTGGCCAGGTCGATGTCGGGTGCGTCGATGCGCTTCATGCCGACGAGGTGATAGCCCGCGTCCACATGATGCACCTCGCCGGTGACACCCGAGCCGAGGCCGGAGAGCAGGTAGAGCGCGGCGTTGCCCACCTCCTCCTGCGTCACGTTGCGCCTGAGCGGCGCGTTCAGTTCGTTCCACTTCATGATGTAGCGGAAATCGCCGATGCCGCTGGCCGCCAGCGTGCGGATCGGTCCGGCGGAAACGGCGTTCACGCGGATACCCTTCTCGCCGAGGTCGGAGGCGAGGTAACGCACGCTGGCCTCGAGCGCGGCCTTGGCCACGCCCATCACGTTGTAATGCGGCATCACCTTCTCGGCGCCGTAATAGGTGAGCGTCAGCATGGC
>PHEG01000091.1 GCA_002842835.1 Alphaproteobacteria bacterium HGW-Alphaproteobacteria-2
CGCGCCGTGGGCACGCGCAGCGTCATCTTGTCCTTCTCGAAGGAGATCACGAAGAGCTCGAGCCGCATCCCGGCGATTTCCTGTTCCTCGATCGAGACGATCTTGCCCACACCATGCGCAGGGTAGACGACGAAATCGTTGGGACGAAACTCGTTGGTCTTCTTGGTCTTGCTCATCTGCGACATCCCGTGCGGCCTGGGCCTATGCGACAAGAATTCACGCGGTCGCGCCTGCGGCCGTGTGATGCGGATCGTTTCAGGTGACACGGCCACCCGCATCAGAACAGGTGGCCTTTGCGATCCCCCAAATTGTGAAGAGAAGATAACACATGCGCACTGCATTTTCCAGCGCTGCGCCGCCGCGAAGCATGAAAACAATGATTTTCAGAAGTTTGCAGGGATTTATCGCCGATCAGGTAACGGGTTTACCCTACGGAAACCACCCATGCGACCGCGAATCGAGGGCTCAACCGCCCTCGCCAGGCGTCTCGGAGAAATATTTCTCCATCTTGCCGGTCTCTCCGTCGCGGTCCTCCGCGCCGGGCAACGGGTCCTTCTTGGTAACTATCACCGGCCACTTCTCGGAATACTTGCGGTTGAACTCCACCCAGGTCTCCATTTCCGGCTCGGTATCGGGCCGGATGGCGTCGGCGGGGCATTCGGGCTCGCACACGCCGCAGTCGATGCACTCGTCAGGGTGGATCACCAGCATGTTCTCGCCCTCGTAGAAGCAGTCGACCGGACAGACTTCCACGCAGTCAGTATACTTGCAGGCAATGCAGTTGTCGGTGACGACATAGGTCATGGACGTTCTCTTCGATCTGCGGCGGCTGCCCGGTTACCTATTCCCCGAGCCGAGGTCAATCAAGCGCGCCTCCATGCGGCATCGCTGGATCCGGCAGAGGGGTGACATCCGCGTAGAGCGCCCGCGCCTCCGCCGCCGGGCCGCGCCGGTTGCCCAGCGCCAGCACGCGCAGCACCAGCACCTGCCCGGCCCGCACGAGGGTCAGCGTGTCACCCGGACCAACGACCGCGGCGGGCCTTGTTGCCCGCGCGCCATTGACCCGCACCCGACCCTCGGCCACCTGCCGCGCGGCGAGGCTGCGGGTGCGGAAGAGCCGCGCCTGCCAGAGCCACTTGTCGAGCCGCAGGGTCGCGCGCCCGCCCTCCAAGGCCAGTCAGTCGCGCAGCTTCAGCCCGGCCAGCACCGCGAAGGGGTTGTCCGGGTCGATGGGCTTCTCCTTGCGCTGCGGGCGCGCCTCGGGCAGCGGCGCTGCATCGCGCTGCTTGCCCTTGGGGTGCGACTGGGGCCCCTTGCCGCGCGGCTTCGCGGGCGCCTGCCTGCGCTCGTTGCGCTGCGGGCGCGTGCCGACGCGAGCGCGCGGCGCCCAGGTGAAGGTATAGAAGACCTCCATCTCCGCGGATCCGGCCTGCAAGTCGGCCGGGACCTCCGTGTCTGCCGTGGCCTTTGCGCCCGCTGTCGCCGCGGGCGCAGGCTCCTCGCTCGCAGCGGTCACGTCCGCGGGGGTCACCGCTGCCGGGGCCTCCGGCGTGCCAGCCTCCAACGCTGTCTCTGCGGCCGTGACCGCCTCCTGCGTCGCTGCCTCACCGGGCAGGGTTTCCTCCACGGTCTCCTCCGGTGCCCGCGCAGGCTCCCCGGTGGCCGCATCCTCCAGTGCCGCGCCTCGCGGCACTGCGGTTTCCGCAGGAGCAGGCCGCCGGCGCACGCGTTCGCCGCGCTCGGCGCGGTAGCCGAGCCCGCCCATCAGGTCGGCGAACTGCTCGAGCGTCAGCCCGGTGATCGACAGCATGTCTGGCGTCGCCTCGAAACCCACCCGCGTGTCCTTGCCGCGAAGGATGTCCGCCAGCCTCTCGGCCATGTCGAGCCGGATAGCCCGAACCCCAGCCGCGCGATAACCCGACATGGTGTAGTAGCCCTCGGGCTGTCCCTCCTCGACCGGGATCGTCACCAGCCCCGGCGGCGGCGCCGCAGGAAACTCGTCTAGCCCCTTTGCCAGCCCCCAGAGCACCAGCCGCAGCCGCGTCGGCGCGGGCTTCAGCAGTGCGGGCAGGAAGACCGTGAACTGCCCGAATCGCAGACCGTGCCTGCGCAGCGCACCGCGCGCCTCCTGATCGAGCGCCTTCACCTCGGCGGCCACCACAGCGCGCGGCAGGATGCCAAAGGCCTCGACCATGCGGAAGGCGAAGCCGCGCGCCGCCGGCGCCAGCACCTCGTCGCGGCCAAGCGCCACAAGCGGCTCGAAGAGCGTCGCCACGCGGCGATCGATGTAATGCTGCAACCTGCGGCGCACCTTCTCGGCCACCTCCGCGCCCGCCTCGTCATCGACGAAGGCGACGGCGCGCGGCGCCAGCGGGTCCTCGCCGCGCGCGAGGCGGCCCACCGCATGCTCGCCCCACATCAGCCCGCCCTGTTCGGTTACGTCGAGTTCGGTGTCGGGGGCGTTGTAGAAGCGGTCCGCGCGAAGATGGAAGAGCGGCACCAGCGCCTGCGCCGCCGCTGCGCGCAGCGTCCTGGCCTCGTCGGGCGTGGCGGCGGCATCCTGGCGGAAGCGGAAGCCCTCGAGCCGCCCCACCACATGCCCCTCTACGCGCACTTCCCCCTGGTCGTTCACCTCGGCCAACAGGCTCTCCCTCTGCTTGAGCCGCCGCATCAGAACGCTGGTGCGCCGGTCCACGAATGCTGTCGTCAGCGCGCCGTGCAGCGCATCCGACAGGCGGTCTTCTACCGCGCGGGTCTCCCCGCGCCAATGGTCTTCGTCCCGTGTCCAGCCGCGGCGTTGCGCGACATAGGTCCAGGTGCGGATATGGGCCAGCCGCTGCGAGAGCACGTCGATGCCGCCCTCGATGCGGTCGATGCGCCGGATATGCCCCGCCAGCCAATCGTCGGGCAGCGGTCCCTCGGAGAGATGGCCATGCAGCCTCGCCAGCAGGTCGGCATGTTCGGCGGCGCTGATGTTGCGGAAATCCGGCACCGAAGCGACATCCCAAAGCAGACGCACATCGCGCGGCCCGGCGATGCGCTCGGCCACCCCGGGCATCTCGGCGAGGGCCTTGAGCGCGGCGAGGTCGTCGGCCTCGCGCGTGCGCGCGAGCAACGCGTTGCCGCTTGCCGCCTCGAGCGAGGCGACGAGCCGCGCAGGCGTGCCGAAGTCGAGCGCCGGGTTGCGCCACTGCAACCGGCGCACCGGCGAGAAGCTGTGGCCCTCGATCGCTGCCACGACTTCGGGCTCGAGCGCCGGCGCCTCGCCGGTCACCCCGAAGCTGCCGGGCTGCATGTAGCGCCCCGCCCGCCCGGCGATCTGCGCCAGTTCCTGTGCCGCGAGATGCCGCCAGCGCCGCCCGTCGAACTTCTCCAGTCCGGCGAAGGCGACATGCTCGATGTCGAGGTTGAGCCCCATGCCAATGGCATCGGTCGCCACGAGGTAATCCACATCGCCGTTCTGGTAGAGCGCCACCTGCGCATTGCGGGTGCGCGGGCTCAGCGCGCCCATCACCACTGCCGCGCCCCCCTTCTGGCGCCGGAGCAACTCGGCGATGGCATAGACGTTCTCCGCCGAGAAGCCGACGATGGCCGAGCGCGGGCGCATGCGGCTGATCTTGCGCGGGCCGGAATAGCTCAGCATCGAGAATCGCGCGCGGTGCTCGAAGCGCACCTTGGGAACGAGCGCGGCGATCGCCGGGCGCATCGTCTCGGCGCCCAGGAAGACGGTTTCGCGCAACCCGCGCGCATGGAGCAGCCGGTCGGTGAACACATGCCCGCGCTCGGCATCGGCGCATAGCTGGACCTCGTCCACCGCCACAAACTCGGCGCCCAGCCCCTGCGGCATCGCCTCCACGGTGCAGACCCAGTATTGCGCGCGTTCGGGGACGATGCGCTCCTCGCCGGTAACCAGCGCCACCACCGACGGGCCGCGCAGCGCCCGGATACGCTCGTAGACCTCGCGCGCCAGCAGCCGCAGCGGCAGCCCGATGATTCCCGAACGGTACGCCAGCATCCGCTCGATGGCGTAATGCGTCTTGCCGGTGTTGGTGGGGCCGAGCACGGCGGTGATGCCGCCGTCGCCCAGATGCAGGTTCATGGCGCCCCCGTCAGAGCCTGCGGCCGCCGCTCTTGCGCTCCAGCCGCTTCTCGGCCTCGATTAGATCGGGCCGGTGGGGATGTATAGTGCGTGCCGCCTGGAAGGCACGCAGCGCCGCCTCGTGGCGCCCCAGCCTCTCGAGCGTGAGGCCAAGCCCCGAGAGCGCGCCGAAGTGATGCGGGTTGCGCGCCAGCGCCTCGGTCAGATCGGCCAGCGCCAGCCCGTATTCCTCGGCAGCGAACCAGGCCATCGCGCGCGCGTTCCAGCCTTCGGCGAAGCCCGGCGCGTGATCGGTCAGCGCCGTCAGGTGCTCGATGGCCGCCGCCGCATCCTCGGCCTCCAGTGCGTCGCGCCCGCGCCGCAGCAGCAGGTCCATCGCCGCCGAACCCGAGCGCGACCAGAGCGCTACAAGCGCCTCCTCGGCGGGTTTCCACTCGGCCTCCGCGGGCATTGCCAGCCGCGCCAGCAGGTCGGCCTCGGCGGACTCTGCCGGTTGCGCCCCTGCGCCGCCCGCCAGCGCGAGCCACAGCGCGGCACCTGCCGCGACGAGAGCATTGGAATATGCGCGCATCCATCCCATAACGGGCAGAATAGCGCGTCCGAGGGGGAATGCGAACACCCTGCGCGCTCACAACGGAGGGAAGGCAATGAGCGACGTGATCGAGAAGGCCGTGGCCGCGCTGCAGGCGAAATTCGGCGGCGGCTTCGACGCTTCGGTGAAGTTCGACATCGAGGACGAGGGTGCGATCCTGCTGGATGCCGAGGGCGTGCGCGCAGGCGACGAGCCCGCCGACTGCACGCTCAGCGCCGACGCCGACACCTTCCAGGCCATGCTCGCGGGCGATCTGAGCCCGACGGCGGCCTTCATGTCGGGGCGCCTGAAGGTTGATGGTGACATGGGGGTGGCGATGCGTCTTGGCTCCGCCCTCGCCTGATGGGGGGCGCGGCCCCGCTCGATGCCGCTCTCGCCGAGAGCCCGCCGGGCGGGCACGCCGCCTGGCTCCGCACCGACGACGGCGTGCGACTGCGCGCCGCGCTCTGGCCCGAGGGTGCGCGCGGCACGGTGCTGATCTTTCCCGGCCGCAC
>PHEG01000092.1 GCA_002842835.1 Alphaproteobacteria bacterium HGW-Alphaproteobacteria-2
CCCATTCCCCGCCGTCCTCGCCCGCGAGGCGCAGCACATGCATGCGGTAGTCCTTGCGGAAGATGCCAGCCAGGCGCGTGGGTTCCAGCGGCAGCCGGACCAGCTCCAGCGGGCCCTGCGGCCGGATGCGCGAGAAGGTGGCATTGCCGACACGCACGCCAAGGCGTCCTGGCACGAAACGGGTATGGATATCCGCCGCAAAGGCCACGGCATGCCCGGCCAGTGCCGCGCGCACGCCCGCCAGCACGTCGCGGCCCCAGGTCACGAAGGAAGGCTGCGCCACCTCCTGCAGCAGCACGACATCGGATTCGAGACTGCCTAGCGTGCCCCCGATGCCCGCGAGGTTCCGATCAACAAGATCGGCGGAAAGCGGACGGCGCTGCGTGCCGAGATCAAGGAAGAAATCGCTCTCCGCCCCCATGCCGGCATAGCCGATGTTCCAGGTCGCGACGGTGAGCGTGGCGGGAGCCCGGTCCCGCGCCACAGTGCCGGGCTCGAAGGCCACGCTGCCATGTGCCGCAGACCCTCCCAGCCTGTTCGCGGCGAGAACAAGCGCGAGATAGGCGAGGAGGCATAGCCCCGCGAGCAGAAGATATGTCATGGCGGACTTCATCCCCGGTGCCACGGGGCTACCCTGCGGTCCGCGCCGGTGCAAGCGGTGCCGCGCCAGAGGTTCTGTCGTTCATCACCCGCCTGCCGCCCCCGCCCGCGCCCCCAGAACCACCGCCGCCAGCAGCCCGTTGCCCGACAGATAGCCCGAATCGCCCGCCCCGGACACACCGCAGGCCGCGCCGCCCCCGGCCCAGAGGTTGGGCAACGCCGTGCCGTCGGGGCGCAGCACCCGGCCCCCGCCATCGGTCACCAGCCCGCCCTGGGTGTGGAAGAGCGCACCCGTCACCTTCACCGCGCAATAGGGAGGGGCGAGGCGCCTTGCCGGGTCGAAGCGGCGGCCGAAGGCATCGGTGCCCTGCGCGCCCGCAAAGCTCTCCGCCAGCGCCGGGCCGGGCACGCCCATCGCGCCCGCCAAAGCCTCTACGCTGTCGGCGCGGCGGATGGCACCCTGCGCCTCGGCCGCCCGGAAATCGGCGAATTGGCGCGCCACGCCGGCGCAGCGTTCGTCGAAGACCGCCCATGCGATGCCGCCTGGCTCGGCCAGCACGGCGCGCGCGGCCTCGGAATAGCCCTGCGATTCGTTCCAGAAGCGGCGGCCTTCGGCGTTTACCTGAAAGCCGCCCTCGCCGATCACCGCCCAGGTGATCAGGATGCCGTGCGGATGCGCGACATTGCCGTGCCCCTGATAGGCGCCCAGATGCCGCGTCGCCGCACCGAGCACCTGCCCCCAGGCCAGCGCATCGCCCCGGTTGCCCGGATGGCCGAAATAGAGCGCATCGCCGATCGCGGGCATGTGTGCGCGCACCATCGCCGCGTTGCCGCCGTAGCCGTTGCAGGCGAGGATGAGGCGCCCCGGCAAAGAGCCGCTCCACGACGCGCCCCGTGGCGATCTCCACCCCCGCCGCCTCGGCCGCGGCGCGCAGCGCGTCGATCAGCTCGCGCCCGGCGCGCGAGGGCAGCCCGTGCATGCGGCGGCGCGAGTGGCCCGGGTAGTCGAAATCCTCGACGAGGGAAAAGGGCAGTCCGTGCCGGTCGGCCAGCCATTCCAGCACACCGGCCGCGCCTGTCGCAAGCGCCGCGACCAGCGCGGGATCGGGCTCGCCCTTCGCCTTCCTCATGATGTCGGCGGCAAAAAGTTCCGGGCTGTCGTCGATCGCCGCCGCGCGCTGCCAGCGTGTGCCGGCCGCCGGGATCAGCCCCGCCGACAGCGCGGTGGAGCCCGAAGGCACCGCGTCGCGCTCGATCACCAGCACCTCCTGCCCGGCCTCTGTCGCGGCCAGCGCCGCGATCAGCCCGCAGGCCCCCGCGCCCACGATCAGCGTCTCCACCCCCAGGTCAAAGCCGCATTCAGGCGTGGGCGCGAGCCCTTCAGCCCCGGTCATAGCGCCGCCCCGCCGCCAGCATCTCCTCGGTGCCGACGCGCTCGTTCAGCCCGGCGAAATCGAACATCCGCGCCGCGAAGGGGCGGTTGGAGCCATGCGCGCGCAGGCTGGCGTAGTACGCCTCCGCCGTCTTCGCCAGCGCCCGCACGATGCCGCCCGGGAAGATCACCAGCGCAAACCCCATCGCCTGCAGATCGGCGGCACTTTGCAACGGCGTGGCTCCGCCCTCCACCATGTTGGCCATCAGCGGCGCCCGCCCGGCAAAGCGCGCGGTCACCGCGGCGAGCTGTTCCTCCGACTGCGGCGCCTCGATGAAGAGCGCGTCCGCCCCGGCCTCGAGATACGTCTCCGCCCGGTCGAGCGCCGCTTCCAGCCCCTCGACGGCGATGGCATCAGTGCGCGCGATGATCAGGGTCTCGACCGAATGTCGCGCATCCGCCATGGCGGCGATCTTGCCCGCCATCTCGGCCGCCGGGATCAGCGACTTGTCGGCCAGATGCCCGCAGCGCTTGGGGTAGCTCTGGTCCTCGATTTGCAGCGCCGTCGCTCCCGCGCGCTCGTAGATGCGCATCGTGCGCTGCGCGTTCAGCGCATTGCCGAAGCCGGTGTCGGCGTCGATCACGATGGGCAGCGCCACCCGGTCGCGAATGAGCGCCAGCGTGTCGGCCATCTCCGACAGGTTCGCCAGCCCGATGTCGGGCCGCCCGAGCCGCGTGTAGGACACCGCCGCACCCGAGAGATAGAGTGCCTCGAACCCCGCCGCCTCGGCCAGCGCCGCGGTCAGCGCGTCATAGACGCCGGGAGCGACGAGGATGGGCGGCAGCGAGAGACGCGCCTTGAGTGTCATGCCGCACCTCCCTGCCGCAGGCCATCGTGCCCGCGTCCGTCTCCAGCGGACATATTCGAAGGACGATGAAGATGCGGGAACCCTCCGCCTTCAACCGCCATCATTCCACCCTCCCGATCAGCGCCAGCGCTCCGGCGCAGGTCTCCTGCCGCGTCACCGTGCGCAGCGATACCAGCGTCGCCTCATGCACCGCCGCGTCGAAGGCCGCGCAGCCGTCGGTGAGCATCACCGTCTCGATATTGCGCAGATGCGCGTCGCGCAGCGTGCTGGCGACGCCGCCGTTGGTGACGATGCCGCCGACGATCAGCGTGTCGATGCCCGCCATGCGCAGGACATGCTCGAGCCGGGTCTGCCAGAAGGCGGAATAGGCAACCTTCTCGACCGTGTAATCGGCGGGGGCGAGGGTCTCCACCAGCGCGTTGCCCCAGGAGCCGGGGGCGAAATCTCCGGGGCCGAGGAAGGGGCGCAGGCGCTTGAGATGCGGCGCGATCAGCGGCTGTCCGTCCGGACGCGGCACCAGCGTGAACTGCGCCGAGATATAGCTGCCGCCCGCGGCGCGCAGGGCGTCAGCCACGGGCCGGATGCGCGCGGGCAGCGCGGCGATGGCGGGCGCACCCTGCCCGGCGCGGCCATAGGCGCCCTGCGGGTGGAGGAAGTCGTTCTGCAGGTCGATGGTCAGTAGTGCCGTGCGGCGCGGGTCGAATGCCTCGCTCATGCCCCCGCCCTCTCGATGATCAGGTTGCCGAAGCGGTCCACCCGGCCGGTAAAGCCCGGCTCGATCAGGATCGTGGTGTCGGGCTGGGCGAGGATCGCGGGCCCCGCGACCTCGGCGCCGACCGGCAGGGTAAGCCGGTCGTAGAGCGCCGTCTCGTGCCATTCCTCGCCGATATGCACCCGGCGCGTGCCTTGCCGCGCGGCCTCGGCGCTTGCCCCCGCGCCCGGTGCGAGCAGTGCGAGGTCGAGCTTCGGGCGCCGCCCGATCACCGCCGTGCGAAGGTTGAGCACCCGGCGCGTGCCGCCGGGCAGCAGCCGCCCGTAGGTGGAGCGATAGGCGGCGTCGAAGGCCTCGGCAACCTCCGCGCGGCTGGGCGGCGTGACGCGCCCGCCTTCCACCACCACCGGAACCGGGACCGGCACGGTATGGGTCTGGCCGACATAGGCCATGTCGAATTCCACCACCACGTCGCGCGCCTCGAAACTGACGCCCGAGGCATTGAGCAGCCCCATCCCCTCGTCCGCATGGGCCTGGATCAGTGCGCCCGTTGCCGCCTCGTCGAGCGCGTCGCCCAGCACGTTGAGCGTCTGCACGAAATCCTGCCGCATGTCGGCGATGACGCAGCCCAGGGCCGAGGTCACGCCCGGGTAGCGCGGCACGATGGCGCGCGCCAGACCCACCTCGGAAAGCAGCGCGCAGGCATGCAGCGCGCCGCCGCCGCCGAAGGGCATGAAGGCAAAGCGCGCCGGACTGTGGCCGCGCTCGATGCTGACCAGCCGGATGGCGCCCGCCATGCGCGCGTTGGCGACCTTCAGGATCGCTTCGGCCGCGGCCAGCGTATCAAGCCCCAGAGGCTTGCCCACATGCGCGTCGATGGCCGCCGCCGCGCCCGCGACGTCCAGCCGCTCAAGCCCGCCGCCGATCGGCCGGTCGGGGTCGATGCGTCCCAGCACCACATTGGCATCCGTCACTGTGGGCCGGTCGTTGCCGCGCCCGTAGGCTACCGGCCCGGGGTCCGACCCGGCACTTTCCGGGCCGATATTCAAGAGACCGCCCTTGTCCACCCAGGCGATGGAGCCGCCGCCCGCGCCGATGGTGGTGATCTCGATCATCGGCGTGCGCACCACGAGGCCGAAGTCGATGGATGTCTGCGCGGCCAGCCGGCTGGCGCCGCCCGCGATCAGCGCGACGTCGAAGCTGGTGCCGCCCACATCGCCGGTGATGACATCGGAAAACCCGGCGCATTCCGCGATATAGCCCGCCGCGATCACCCCCGCCGCAGGGCCCGAGAGCGCGGTGCGCACCGGCAGGCGGCAGGCCGTTTCGACGGACATCACGCCGCCGTTCGACTGCACGATGAGGAACTCGCCTGCGAAGCCGCCGCCCCTCAGCGCCCCCTCCAGCCGGTCGAGATAGCCCGCGATCTCGGGTTGCAGATAGGCGTTGAGCGCGGTCGTCGATGTGCGCTCGAACTCGCGGATCTCGGGCAGGATCTCGGCCGAGGCCGAGACATGCGCATTCGGCCAGAGCGCGCGCACTGCCTCGGCCGCGCGGCGCTCGTTCCCGGGATTGGCGTAGGAATTGACGAAGGCGATGGCGACCGCCGCGCAGCCCATGTCGATGAGCGCACGCGCCGCCGCCTCCACCGCCGCGATGTCCACCTCCTCGAGGATCGTGCCGTCGGCCAGTGTCCGCTCGGGCACCTCGAAGCGGCGGTCGCGGGGGACGACGGGCACGTAATCGCCCCTCAGCCCCCAAGTTGCGCGCCGGTCGCGGCGGCGCATCTCCAGCGCGTCGCGGAAGCCCTGCGTGGTGATCAGCCCGATCCGCGCCCCCTTTCGCTCCAGCAGCGCGTTGGTGCCCGCCGTGGTGCCATGCACCACCGTGCCGACCGTTCCCAGATCCTCGGCCACCCGCGCGATGCCGGCCAGAAACCCGCCCGACTGGTCGGGGCGCGTGGTGGGCACCTTGGCGACCTGCACGGCGCCCGCCGCCTCGTCGAGCAGGAAGACATCGGTGAAGGTGCCGCCCACATCGACCCCGATCATGCGGCCAGAACGTGCGGGGCTCATGCGCGCGCCCCCTTCCATGCGTCGCCATAGGATTCCGTCGCAGCGTCTTCGTTGATGAATCCCAGCGCCACGTCGCGCGCCACCGCCTCCGGCGCGCGCCGCCCCGGCGGGCCATAGCCGCCGCCGCCCGGGGTTTCCAGTCGGACCCGCTGGCCCTGGCGCAACGCGATGCCCACCATCTTGGACACCAGCGGCGGCTCGGCCCAGCCATCGTCGGTCTGGTAGCTGAAGTGGTTGAGCGCGCCCTCGCCGCCGCCCGCCACGCCCTTGGGTGCGAAGCGCCCGCGTTCGCCGAAGAGGAAGGCCTGCGCGCCCATCTCTTCCATCACCTCGATCTCGTAGATCGCGCCGAGGCCACCGCGATGCATGCCCGCACCCGCCGAATCGGGGCGCAGCGCCCATTGCCGGAAGATCACCGGATAGGCGGCCTCCAGTATCTCGGCGGGCGGGATGGTGGCGGTGGAGATCGGCGCGTTGCCGTGGTTGAGCCCGTCGCTCTCCAGCGATCCGCCGTGCCCGCCGCCGTAGAAGCTGAACATCACCCAGCGCCGCCCGTCCGAGCGGCGGCCCGCGATGGAGAGCGCGTTGATCGTGCCGTAGGCGTTGGCGACCACCCGCTCGGGGATCGCCTGCGCGGCGGCCGAAAAGATGACGTCGATCATGCGCAGGATCGTCTCGGTATAGCCGCCCGTGGGGGCGGGAAAATCGGCGGCTAGCAGCGACCCCTCGGGCACGCGGATGTCGATCTGGCGCATCACGCCGGCATTGGCGGGAAGCGCCGGGAAGATATGCTTGATCGCCACGTAGCAGCAGGCGATCGAGGTGGGCAGGGCGATGTTCACCGGCCCCTGGCAGGCGGGCGCGCTGCCCGTGAAATCGAGCGTCAGCCGGTCGGCCCGCACCTCGAGCGCCACGCGGATCGCCAGCGCCTCGGGGCTGATGCCGTCGTTGTCGAGGAAATCCTCGGCCTCCCAGCGGCCATCGGGCAGGCCTTCGATCTCGGCGGCCATCAGCCGCCCGGCGCGTTCTGTCAGCGCCTTGAGCGCCGCGTCGATGGTCTCTGCGCCATACTCGTCGATCAGCGCATCCAGTCGGCGCACGCCCAGCCCCAGCGCGTTTATCTGCCCGTTGAGGTCGCCCTGCGCCGAGACCGGCATGCGCGAGTTGCGCAGCAGGATGTCCACCACGTCCTGCTGCAACTCGCCCGCGCGGTAGAGCCGCACCGGGGGCAGTACGAAGGCCTCCTGGAAAACCTCGGTGGCCGAGGGGTTGTAATTGCCCGGCACCGCGCCGCCCACGTCGTGCCAGTGGCCCACCGACGCGAGGTAGCAGAAGAGCTGCCCGTCGCGGAACACCGGCTGCACGAGGCGCATGTCCGACAGATGCGTGCCGCCGATATGCGCGTCGTTGAAGATGAACACGTCGCCCTCGGTCACGTCGCCGTGCCGGGCGAACTTCTCGATCACCGCCTTCACGGCGAAGGCCATGACGCCGACGAAGATCGGCAGGCCCGACTTGCCCTGCACCAGCGTCTCGCCGGTCTCGGCATCGTAGATGCCGTGGCTGGCGTCATGCGCCTCGGCGATGATCGGGTTGAAGGCCGAGCGGAAGAGCGTCGCGTCCATCTCGTCGGCGATCTGCTCCATGCGGCCCGCAAGCACCGCCAGCGTGACCGGGTCGATCTCAGCCATTGCGGCGCTCTCCCATGTCGTTCCAGACGTGCTGCCGGGCGAGCCTGCCGCCCGCCGTCTCGAAGCGGTCGATGAAGCGGATGCCCTCGAAGGCGCTGCCGTCGAGCCATTCGCCCGCCAGCGTGCCGAAGCAGTAGACGGTGGGGCCCTCCGCACCCGGCGCCACGTCGAACCGCTCGTAGGTCTTCCTGACGAAGCGGTAGCGGCCCTTCGCCCAGTCCACCAGTTCGCCGAGCCGGGTCATGCGCACGCCGCCCGGGAAGGTCATCTCGAAGCCCCCTGCCAGCATTGCCTGTGCGCTGGCCAGGTCGCGTGCCTCCATCCGCTCGAGGAAGGTGCGCACCAGTTGCACCGCATCCGGCAGCGCGGGTGCGGGCGTGCGCGGGCCACCGCGGCTGTAAGCGGCGGGGGCCACCTCGTGGAGCGCGACGGTGATCGCCTCGGCTGACGCGGGCAGCACCATGCGCACGGCATCGGCCAACACCGCGCAGAGCCGCGCGCGCGCGTCGTCATCATAGCCCTCGATCAGCGTGACCTGGACGACCGGCATGGCCTCTCTCCACCTGTATCTTTCATAGGACAGCTTTCAGCCCTTCGATATGACGATAAGT
>PHEG01000609.1 GCA_002842835.1 Alphaproteobacteria bacterium HGW-Alphaproteobacteria-2
TGTCGTCGTCTCGTGCCCCGCGTTCAGGATGAAGATGCAGTTCTGGTAGAGCTCTTCCTCGGTCAGATGCCCCTCGTCGGACTGCATGAGCCGGGTGAGCACGTCGGTTTCCGGGTCGCCGGGATGCGCGCGGCGGTCCTCGATGATGTGGCGCAGGTAGGCCTTGAAGTCGGTGACCGCCTGATGCCCGCGCGCCAGTTGCTCGGCGCTCAGCTTGGGCTCCAGCGCGCCGAGGATGGAAAGCGACCAGCCGCGCAGCGGCTCGCGTTCCGCGTGCGGGATGTCGAAGAGGTTGCCAATCACCTCGACGGGGATGGCGGCGGCGAAATCCTCGACCAGATCGACCTGCGGCTTGTCCGCCATGGCATCGAGCAGCCGTTCCACCAATGCCACCAGCCCCGGCTCCATGCTGGCCAGCGCGCGCGGGTTCATCGCCCCCACCATGATCGCGCGCACCCGGGTGTGCAGCGGCGGATCGTTGAAGACGAGCGAGGTGGTGTGATGCTGGTAGAGCGGCGTGCCGTCGCCGAACTTTGGCCGGAACACGGCCTTCTTGTCCGAGATGAAGCGCGCCGTGTCGCGGTAGACGCGGTCGAGATCGTCGTAGCGGCTGAGGATCACGCTGCCGTCCGGCTGCTGGTGCACCGGGGCCTCGTCGCGCAACCGCGCGTAGGCGGGGTAGGGGTCCTCGACGAAGCCTTCGGGTGGTGCGGTGAGCAGGAACTCCATCGCCGCCTCACATCATCTGGTTGGGCAGCACAAGCGCGAGCCAGGGCACGAGCACCAGGAGCGCGAGGCGGAAGATGTCTGCTATCCAGAAGGGTGTCACGCCGCGGAAGATGGTGGCGGTGGTCACGTTGCCCACCACACCCTTCAGCACGAAGATCGAAGCCCAGCGAGGTGACGAGCGGAAAGAAGATCGGTACGGTCAGGAGCAACATCGACAGGCTCTCGAAGACCATGCCGAGCACGATGTAGATGAGCAGGATCAGCAGCATCACCACCATCGGCGAGACATCGTTGCCGCTCACCAGCGCGACCAGCGCCTGCGGAAGCCCCGCGAGGTTGACGAAGTTCGAAAAGATCTGCGCCCCGATCAGCACCGTGAAGAGCGCGGCTGTGGTGACGGCCGTCTCGCGCAGGGCCTCGAAGGTGTCGCGCAGGCCGAGATTGCCGCGCGCCAGCGCGATGAGGAAGGCACCCATCGCGCCCATGCCCGCGGCCTCGGTGGGCGAGAAGGTCAGATGCACGGGCCAGACGTTGAAGAGCCCGTAGAGCCCGCCGATGACAGCAGCACCGCCCAGACGCCGCGCAACGCCCTGAGCCGTTCGGGCCATTCCGCGCGGGGCCCGGCCGGTCCCGCCGCAGGCGTGCGCCAGACGACGTAGCGTACCGCGCCGAGATAGAAGAGCACGCCCAGAAGCCCGGGAATGATGCCCGCGATGAAGAGCTTGCCGATCGATGTCTCGGTCAGCAGCCCGTAGATGACCAGGATCACCGAGGGCGGGATGAGAATACCCAGCGTGCCGCCAGCGGCGATGGAGGCGGTGGAGAGACGGTCGGAATAACCGAAGCGGCGCATTTCGGGCATCGCCACCTTCGACATCGTGGCCGCGGTGGCCAGCGACGAGCCGGATATGGCCGAGAAACCCGCGCAGGCGCAGATCGTCGCCATGGCGAGCCCGCCCCGCAGATGTCCCAGAAAGGCGTTCGAGGCGGCGTAAAGCTCGCGCGAGAGCCCGCCCTTGTTCACGAAGAGCCCCATCAGGATGAAGAGCGGCACCACCGAGAGCCCGTAGTCCTGCGCGGTGTCGAGCACGAGGCGGCCCACCATCGAGATCGAGGCGCGCAGCCCGCGCTCGTCGAAGAGGCTGCCGCCGCGCTCCAGCGCGAAGCCGAGCGTGCCCACGAGCCCCATGGCGAAGGCGATGGGCATGCGCAGGAAGACGAGCAGGAGGACGAGGCCGAAGCCGATGAGCGCTTCGATCATGACAGGGCCTTCAGCGTCCTGGGGGCGAGCAGTGCGAGCAGGCCCGAGACGACGAACGCCACCGCCGCGAGCCCGGTGAAGATCGTGATGAAGCCCGCCGTCAGGTATTGCGGGAT
>PHEG01000093.1 GCA_002842835.1 Alphaproteobacteria bacterium HGW-Alphaproteobacteria-2
GGGGCTGACCGCCACGATGGGCCTCGCGCTGCTGACCACGATGACCATTCACATGCCGGCCAGCGATGCGATCCTCGTGCTGATCTGCACCTATGTCCTCGCGATCTACGGCGGCAGCCGCAGCGCGATCCTGCTCAACATCCCCGGCACGCCATCCTCGGCGGCTACGGCACTCGACGGGCATGTGCTGGCACGCCAGGGCCGCGCCGGCGAGGCGATGGGCATGGCGACGGTCGGCTCGGCGCTCGGCACCCTGCTCGGCATCCTGCTGCTGGCGGTGATTACGCCGCCGCTGGGCGAATTCGCGCTCTCCTTCGGCGCCTACGAGTTCTTCTGGCTCGCCCTCGTCGGCGTGATGCTCTCGGGCGGGCTGAGCGGCAACGACCCCATCAAGGGCTGGATCGCCGGTGTGCTCGGGCTGCTGGTGGCGATGATCGGCCGCGAGCCGGCCTACGGCTATGAGCGCTTCACCTTCGGCTTCACCGAGATGGCGGCGGGCATCACGCTGCTGCCGGCCATGGTCGGGGCCTTCGGCTTCGCCGAGGTACTCTATGTCATGCGGCGGCGCATGAATGTCTCGATCACCGATGCGTCCGATCGAATCCTGCCGCGACTGCGCGACATGCTCGCCCTGCGCTGGACGATCTATGCGCTGGCCAAACGCATGAGTCGGCGTCCCGGGGACTATGGCAACGGCTCGGTCGAGGGGCTGACGGCAGCCGAGACCGGCAACAACGCCTCGGTGCCCGGCGCTCTGATTCCCGTGCTCACGCTCGGCATACCGGGGTCGGGCGTGGCGGCGGTTCTGATGGCCGCGCTCATCATTCATGGCGCGCAGCCCGGGCCACTGCTGATGACTACCAACCCGCAACTGATCTACGACATCATCGCCATGCTCGTGATCGCCACGCTCGGGATCCTGATCCTCGGGCTCGGGCTGACGCGGGTGATGATCCTGATCCTGCGGGTGCGCGACACATGGCTGATGCCGGTGATAGCGGTGCTTTGCCTCGTCGGGCCGTACGCGATCCAGTCGCGGTTCTTCGACATCGGCGTGGTGGTGGTCTTCGGGGTCGTGGGCTTCGGGCTGCGGCTGATGAACTATCCCATGGCGCCGCTGGTGCTGGGGATCGTTCTGGGCACGATCCTCGACCAGAACCTGCGCCGGGCCTTCACGCTGGCGAACGGTTGGCGGCGGGGACGCGGCGATGAGCGTCTCTGCCGCGACACGCTTTGCCGTGATGCTGGGCGATCCGGTGCATCAGGCCCGCACGCCCGCGGGCTTCAACGCCTGGGCGGCACGCAGCGGCCGGGATGCGGTGATGATCGGCATGGCGGTGGCGCCCGACGGGCTGGCCCTCACGCTCGCCGCGCTGCGCGGCTGGCGCAACTGTCTGGGCGCGGTCATCACCTACCCGCACAAGCAGCAGGCGGTAGCGGCACTCGACGAGGCGGGAGACGAGGTGGCCGTCGCGGGGGCCTGCAACGTCATCCGCCGTACGCCCGACGGTCTGCTTGTCGGCGGCATGACCGACGGCGCCGGTTTCGTGGCGGCACTGCGCGCGGGCGGCACCGATCCGGCCGGAGCCGACATCCGGCTGGTGGGCGCGGGTGGCGCCGGCTCGGCGATCGCGCTGGCGCTGATCGACGCGGGCGCGGCGCGGCTCGCGGTCCACGATCTTGATGCAGGCCGGGCGGAGGCGCTGCTGGCCCGCCTCGCGCGCGCCCGGCCCGGGGCCGCCGCCATGGTCGCGGAGCCCAAGGGCTTCGCTCCCCGTGTCGTGGTCAACGCGACCCCGGTGGGCATGAACGGCGACGCGCGCCATCCCTGGCCGCTCGATGGGCTCGCGCCCGGTTGCCTTGTCGCCGACATCGTGCCCGAACCCGCCGAGACCCCCTGGCTGGCCGAGGCGCGCCGCCGAGGCCACCAGGTGCAGACAGGGCCCGAGATGGTGGCGGCCCAGTTGCCTGCGGTGATCGCGCATCTCTTCGGTCCGGTGACGGAGGGCGAGGCATGATGCGGATCGGCGCCATTGCGGACGATTTCACCGGTGCCTCGGATCTGGGCAACATGCTCGCCCGCGGCGGCATGAACGCGCGGCTCTGCATCGGCGTGCCCGATGGGCCGTCGCCCGAGGCCGACGCGGTGGTGATTGCGCTCAAGACCCGCTCGATCCCCGCGACCGATGCGGTGGCGCAGGCGCTCGCCGTGCTCGACTGGCTGCGGGTGCAGGGCTGCGGGCAGGTCTATTTCAAGTATTGCTCGACCTTCGACTCGACGCCCGACGGCAACATCGGGCCGGTGCTCGACGCGCTGGCCGAGGCGCTCGGCGCGCCCCGCGCGGTAGTGGTGCCTGCCTTTCCGGCTACCGGTCGGCGGTTGATGATGGGGCATCTCTTCGTCGGGGATCAACTGCTCAACCGCTCCGGCATGGAACATCACCCGCTCAACCCCATGACTGAGCCAGACATCCGCCGCTGGCTGGCACTCCAGACCCGGTTCCGAGTGGGACATGTCGACATCGCCACAGTGCACCGGGGTGCGGGCGCGATCCGCGACGCGCTCGACCGGCTGACAGTGGAGGGCGCGCGACACATCGTCGTCGATACAATCGATGACGATGATCTGCGTTCCATCGGCGCGGCGGTCGCAGGCGACGTGCTGGTCAGCGGCGGCTCGGGGCTGGCGCTGGGGCTGACGGGAAGTATCGCTGGTCCGGCGGGGGGTGCGAACGCCGAATGGGGCGGCAACTCGGGCCGCGCCGCGGCGCTTGTCGGCTCGTGTTCGGCTGCGACACGGGCGCAAGTCGCCCGCCATGCCCGCACGGAACCGGTGCTGCATCTCGATCCGCTAGCCGTTGCAGGCGGGAGCCAGACCGCAGAGGACGCCGCGGGGTGGGTGCTCTCCCAGGGCGCGGGCCGCGTGCCGCTTGTTGCCTCAACCATGGAACCAGGGGCGCTTGCCGCGGTTCAAAATCGGCTCGGGCGTGAGGCCAGTGCCGTGCTTCTGGAGATCTTCTTCGGCGATCTCGCCCGGCTTGCGGTCGCGGGCGGCATCGGGCGCCTGATCGTCGCCGGCGGCGAGACATCGGGCGCCGTTGTCTCGGCGCTCGGTCTGCGGAGCCTTTCCATCGGCCCCGAGATCGCCCCGGGCGTGCCCGCGCTCGCGCCGGACGGCGCGGATTTCGTCTGCACGCTGAAGTCGGGAAATTTTGGCGACGAGGCTTTCTTCGTCACGGCGGCGCGGGTTCTGGCGGGGGGGCAGACATGACCGCGGAGGTTCGCCAGCGCGAAGCCGTCTGCCGACTTGCGCGCTCGCTCTTCGTGCGGGGGCTGACGAACGGCAGTTCCGGGAACATCTCGGTCCGCTGCGGCGAGGGCTATCTCGTCACCCCTACGGGGCAGTCCTTCGGCGATCTCGACCCCGCCCGGCTGAGCGTGCTGGGCCCCGATCTGACGCATGTCGCAGGTGATGCGCCGACCAAGGAGCTGCCGCTGCACGCGGCCTTCTACCAGACCCGCGGTCCCGACACCGGGGCGGTCGTGCATCTGCATTCCACCCATTCGGTTGCGGTATCGATGCTGCCGGGGCTCGATCCGGATTGCGTCTTCGCGCCGCTCACCGCCTATTCCGTGATGCGGCTGGGGCGGGTCAAGCTGCTGCCCTTTTTTCGTCCCGGCGACCCGGCGATGGGCGCGGCGGTACGCGGGCTCGCCGGGCGTCGCTCGGCGGTGCTTCTCGCCAACCACGGGCCTGTCGTGGCGGCGCGCGATCTCGAGGCAGCCGTCTATGCCGCAGAGGAACTCGAGGAAGTGGCCAAACTCACGCTGCTGACCCTGGGCCTCGACCCGCGCCCGCTGTCGGCCACCGATGTTGCCGATCTTCGCCGTCACTTCGCCATAGACTGGGACGGGTGAGATGCGGATCTCCGCCAATCTCGGCTTTCTCTACACCGACATGCCGCTCGTCGAGCGGGTGCATGCCGCGGCGCGCGATGGCTTTCACGCCGTCGAGTTCCACTGGCCCTACGACACCGACCCCGCCCTGCTGAGTGCCGCGCTCGCCGAAACGGGGCTGCCGGGGCTGGCGCTCAACACCCGGCGAGGCGATGTCGCAGTCGGCGAATTCGGCCTCGCAGCGGTGCCCGGGCGCGAGGCCGAGGCGCGCGCCCAGATCGCCGAGGCGGTGGAATATGCCGCCGCGGCCGGGCTGGGCGCGGTGCATGTGATGGCCGGTCGGGCCGTGGGCCCCGAGGCCGAACGCTGCTTCGTTGGGGCGCTGGCCTTCGCCGCCGAGCGCGCGTCCCGGGCCGGGGTCGGGCTGTTGATCGAGCCGCTCAACACCCGCGACGTGCCGGGCTATTTCCTGACCGGCACCGCGCAGGCGCGGCGCATCGCCGAGGCGGTGGGCTGGCACGGGCTGGGGATCATGTACGACTTCTACCACATGCAGATCATGCAGGGCGATCACCTGGCCACGCTGGCCGGGCTGGGGCCGCTGGTGGCGCATTACCAGATCGCCGCCGTTCCGGGGCGCGGCGAACCGGACCGGGGCGAGATCGACTTCTCCTGGTTGCTGCCGCAGATCGGCGGCGGCGACATCTGCGTCGGCGCGGAGTACCGGCCGACGATACCTCCGGGCGACTGGCTGCGGCGCTTTCTCTGCGAACGGGCCGGTTAGCGCCAAGTGCGCGCGGCAGCGACTGCCGGGAGGCAGATCGTGCCCGGCGCAACTCGCCCTCACCCGCTCACTGCCGCAGCGGCGACCAGCTCGGGTCCGAGGCGGCGCCCGGGGCCGGCACGCGGCGCAGGTTGCGCCCCGAGATGTCCACCGACATCAGCGCGGGCGCACCCGCCTCTCCGGCCGTCTCGCGGGTGAACATGATCACCCGCCCGTTCGGCGCCCAGGTCGGCCCCTCGTCGAGGAAGGATGAGGTCAGCAGCCGCTCCTCACTGCCGTCGGTGCGCATCACACCGATGTGGAAGCGCCCGGCGTTCTGCTTGGTGAAGGCGATCATGTCGCCGCGCGGCGACCAGACCGGCGTGCCGTAGCGCCCCTGCCCGAAGCTGATGCGCCGCGCCTCGCCGCCGCCCGCGGGCATCACATAGAGCTGCTGCGCACCTGAACGATCCGACTCGAAGACGATAAAGCGCCCGTCGGGGGAGTAGCTGGGCCCGGTGTCGATCGCAGCGGTATCTGTGAGCCGCGCGCGTGCCCCACTCGCCAGATCGAGCGTGTAGATGTCGGTCCGCCCCCCGACACTGAGCGAGAACACCACGCGGGCCCCGTCGGGCGAGAAGCGAGGCGCGAAGCTCATGGAGCCGGGCTGCTCTTCGAGCCCGCGGCGCGTCATCCCGGCGAGGTCGATGACATAGATGCGCGGAACCCCGCTCTCGTAGGACGTGTAGAGAAGCCGCCGCCCGTCGGGCGAGAAGCGCGGCGCCAGCACGATGGCCCCGCCGTCCGACAGGAACTGTGCGTTCGCGCCGTCCTGATCCATCACCGCGAGCCGCTTCTGGCGGTTGCCCTTGGGGCCTGTCTCGGCCACGAAGGCCACACGGGTATCGAAATATGGCCCCTCGCCGGTGATCCGGCTGTAGACCGCATCGGCCACCTTGTGCGCCATGCGCCGCCAACTCTCGCGGCTGCCCGCGAACTGCACCCCCTCGCCCAGCGGCGCATCGGCGAAGACGTCGAAGAGGCGGAACTTTACCACCGCCTGCCCGCCCGGCGCGCTGGCCACCGAGCCGACGATCAGCGCCTGGGCATTGATCGCCTTCCAGTCGGCATAGGCCACCGGCGCGTTGATTGACGAGACGCGCGCGATATGCGCCTGCGCCGGGATCTCGCGGAAGAGCCCGGTCGAGACCAGATCGGCGGCCACCACCCGGCCCAGTTCGGCGGCCAGATCGGCGGCGCCCGAATCCTCGGCGATGAAGGCCGGGATCGCGAAGGGCAAGGGCTCGATCACGCCCTCGGTGATCTCGATGCGCAGCGGGCCTGTGCGCGTCTGCGCGGGGGTCTCGGCCACGCCCACGGCAAGCAGGGCGGCGGCCAGAAGAACGGCAAGGGAAGCTCTCATCGGATCCTCATGCTCTCGGGATTGAAGGTCATCTCTATATCACGCCATTGCTTGTTGCCAATCATGCGGATGCTCTCGGCGCGCGGCGTGCCGTCGGGGTTCATCGACAGTGCCAGCGTGACGGTGGTGCGCATCGCCTCCGACGACAATGCACCGACGTTCCAGCATTCCTGCACGGCGAGCCGCAGCCCCTCGCGCTCGGCGCCGCTGAGCGGCGGGCCAGCGGGGGCGGCGGGCGCGGCGGCCTGCTGCCGGGCGAGTTCGGCAGCAATGGCCTCGGCCACGGGATCGCCTGCAGGGCGCGGCGCTTCGGGGCGTGGCGGCTGCGCGGGGGTCTCGGGCGCGGGCCGTGGCGCGGTTTCTGCCGTGCGGGGCGGCGTGGCAGGACGGGCGCGGGGGCGCGCGCTCTCGCGCGGGGCGCGCTCGGCCTCGGTGACGATCTGCGGCGCCGCCGCCTCGGGTGCGGCAGCGGCCTGATCCTCCACGGGTTCCGTCGCCTGCGCGCCCGGCTCGGGCCGCACC
>PHEG01000610.1 GCA_002842835.1 Alphaproteobacteria bacterium HGW-Alphaproteobacteria-2
CGAAACGGAGGGCACCACGATGTCGAACGAATCCTCGCCCAGTTCCTTCAGAGCCAGAAACGCCTCGTTCTCCCAGGCCAGCAGCACGTCGCCGACGCCCCGCTGCGTGAATGTCGTGGTCGATCCGCGCGCACCGGTGTCAAGCACGGGCACGTTCTTGTAGAGCTTGCCCACGAATTCCTTCGGATCCAGGCCGTTCTTCTCGGCATAGGCCCAGGCAGCAAGGAAATTCCAGCGTGCGCCGCCCGACGTCTTGGGGTTCGGCGTGATGACGCCTATGCCATCCTTGACCAGATCATCCCAGTCCTTGATGCCTTTGGGGTTTCCTTCGCGCACCAGAAACACGATGGTCGAGGTATAGGGCGAGGAGTTGTGCGGCAGGCGCGATTGCCAGTCGGCGGGAAATTTGCCTGTGCTTTCGGAAATCTTGTCGATATCGGCCGACAGAGCCAGCGTGACCACCGTCGCCTCAAGCCCGTCGATCACCGCGCGCGCCTGTGCACCCGCACCGCCATGCGATTGCTGGATGGTCACCGCAGCATTGCCCTGCGCGGTCCACCATTCATTAAAAAGCTCGTTGTATTCGCGGTAGAATTCGCGGGTCGGGTCGTAGGAGACGTTGAGGATGCTGACGCTTTCCTGCGCCGATGCGGCGGCGGTGCCCAGCGGGCCGAACAAAAGTCCGATAGCCGCGATAGTGGCCGTCAGCCCGCCGCGCAGGTGCCCCGCTTCAAGAAGTCGGCCGCCAAGATTGACCATCGTGCGGCCTTTCTCGATCGCGCGCCCGCTTGAGCCTGCGCGTATGCGCCAAGCTGGATCGTGCGATACATGAGGGACTCCCTTGCTCAAACCCTGCAGAAACTCGTGCCAGGCAGACCGCCCCGTGCAGGAGGCGCATCACTTGCCACTCGGAAACCTTGAAAACCGGTCGCGGCCACCTGACACGCTAATAACGACAGGGTTAGTCGGGTAATGCAAAGGAAAAATTACACCCATTTTTGCCGTGAAAAAAGAATTTCATTTCCCGGCCGGCGGTCCGACCAGTCCGAATCGTTCGAGAGGTTCCGAATCGTGCTGCAGATCCGCAAGGGTCAGGGATTCGATCATCAGGATATAGGTTGCGTAGAACCCGCCAAAGACCGCGCGCACGCGGCAGGTGCGTTCGTCCGTGCAATCCTCGCAGCGACGATAGGCACGGCGCGACAGGCAGGGCAGCGGCGCCATCGGCCCGTCGATCAGCCGCAGGACCTCGGCCAGCGATATCCGTCTGGGTTCCTTGATCAGCTCGTATCCTCCCTTCCGCCCGCGACGACTGCCGATCAGCCCGGCCCGCTTGAGGTCCAGCAGGATGTGTTCGAGAAACCGCTTTGGCGCGCCCGACCGGTCCGCGATCTCCTCGATTCGCAAAGCCTCGGCCGTGTCGGCCTTCTCGTCGGCGAGCACCATGAGCGACTTGAGCGCGTATTTGGTCTTGTGGGTGATCATCCGCCGAAGGTGGCCGAAGAAAGTGCGATAAACAAGGTCGATATTATCAGTATCGAGGCGGAAAGCGAGCCTGGCTCTAGATACACGATAAGCACGATGGACATTATGATTTAATATGTCATGCTCGCCCCCGACTCGTCTGGAGCGGCCAGCCAGGCTTGGAAGGAGACGTGATGACGTTTGACCGGATCGACCTGA
>PHEG01000094.1 GCA_002842835.1 Alphaproteobacteria bacterium HGW-Alphaproteobacteria-2
CCCTTGCCCGAGTTCATGCCGTGAAAGCAGCCCATGGTGGCGACGATGAAGCCGAAGGCCGCCGCCTTCCACAGCCCCGAGACCACGTCGGCGGTCTCCAGGAAATCCATGGTGTTCTTGAGGTAGGTGGCCGCGTTGAAGTCGAGCCGGTTCACGCCCACCAGGTAGCCGCCCATGATGCCGATGATGTCGCCCACCGCCACCAGCACCGGCAGCGAGAGCGTCGCCGCCGCGACGCGCGGCACGGTGAGGTATTTCATCGGATGGGTCGAGAGCGTGACCAGCGCGTCGATCTGCTCGGTCACGCGCATGGTGGCGATCTCCGCGGCGATCGAGGACGAGACGCGCCCCGCCACCATCAGCCCGCCCAGCACCGGCCCCAGTTCGCGCACCATGCCGATGGCGACAATCGAGGGCACCACCGACTCGGCGTTGAAGCGCGCCCCACCCGAATAGATCTGCAGGGCAAGCGCGCCGCCGGTGAAGAGCGCCGTCATGCCGACCACCGGCAGGCTGAAATAGCCGATGTGCAGCATCGCCGCCCAGAACTCGCGGGCATAGAAAGGCGGGCGCAGCATGTGGCTGAGCGTCAGCGCGACGAAGATCGCCAGCCGACCGGCGCCGCGCATGAGCGTCAGCGTGGACTTGCCCACCGCAGTGGGCACGGAAAGAAGTACCTCGCCTGAACTCATGCCTGCCCCGTTTCGTCGCGGCCACTGTAGCGGCGGGCGTAGCGCGCGCCAAGGGAGGTGAGTACCTCGTAGCCGATGGTGCCCGCGGCATCGGCCAGATCGTCGATGCCCTGATGCGGGCCGACGAGCGTGAGGTGATCGGGGACGGCCGCAAGATGGGTGACATCGACGGTCAGCAGATCCATCGACACGCGCCCGACCAGAGGGCAGGGCACGTCGCCCGCCCAGAGCGTGGCGCGCCCCGACAGGCTGCGCAGGATGCCGTCGGCGTAGCCCGCCGCCAGCGTCACCGTGCGGGTGTCGCGCCCCGCGGTCCATGTGCAGCCGTAGCCGACGCTCTCGCCCGCGGCGACACGGCGGCGCTGGATCACAGGCAGATCGAGGCGCACCACGGCGCGCGCGGCCGTGAAGGGCCGCCCGCCGTAGAGCCCGATTCCGGGGCGGGTAAGATCGAAATGATATTCAGGGCCCAGCAGGATGCCGCCCGTGGCCGCGAGCGAGCATGGCACGCCCGCATCGGCGGTGAGGTCGCGAAAGCGTGCCAGTTGCCGGGCATTGGCCGGGTGGCCGGGCTCGTCGGCACAGGCGAGGTGGCTTTGCAACAGGCGCGGTCCCGCGGCCAGCATCTCGGAGCGCAACGCGCGGAAGTCCTTCGCCTCGAGCCCCAGGCGATGCATCCCGGTATCGAGTTGCACGCCGAAGGGGTGGCCGGGCAGAGCCTCGCGGTGGCGGGTCCATTGTTCGGGTGTATTCAGCAGCGGGATCAGCGCGGCCTCGCGCAGCAGCGATGCGTCCCCGGCCATATGACCGGAGAGGACATATATCTCTTCCGGCCCCCGCCCGAGTGCCGCGCGCAGGTCCGCGCCTTCCTCGGCAAGGGCGACGAAGAAGCGCCGCGCGCCCGCGCGTGCCAGCGCCGGGCCTACCTTCGCCGCGCCCAGTCCGTAGGCATCGGCCTTGACCACAGCGCCCGCCTCGGCCCGGCCCATCGCCGCCAGTACGCGCCAGTTGGCGGCGATCGCGTCGAGGTCGATAGTGAGCGCCGCGCGGCTCATGCCCGCAGGTCCAGGCCCGTGTGCAGCCGGGAAGAGGAGTATTTGCAGAAAGATGAAGGCATATCGGCGCGCTCCGTCACCGGGCAGGCCGCCCGCGAGGCCGGATTAGCGGGCCGGGCGGACAGGTGCAAGCGCGGGCGCGGCTCAGCGGCCGTTCGTATCCTGTGCGCCCTGCTGCCAGGGTTTCACGAGGTTCGAGAAGCGGGTGAAGCGGCCCTCGAAGGCCAGTTCCACCGTGCCGATGGGGCCGTGGCGCTGCTTGCCGATGACCACCTCGGCGCGGCCGTGCACCTTCTCCATCTCGGCCTGCCACCGGGCCATCGCCTCGAGGTCGTGCTCGCCCGGCTTCTCGCGCTCCTTGTAGTATTCCTCGCGGAAGACGAACATCACCACGTCCGAGTCCTGCTCGATCGAACCCGACTCGCGCAGGTCCGAGAGTTGCGGGCGCTTGTCCTCGCGGTTTTCCACCTGGCGCGAGAGCTGGCTGAGCGCCACCACCGGGATGTCGAGTTCCTTGGCGATGGCCTTGAGGCCCTGGGTGATCTCGCTCACCTCGTTCACGCGGCTGTCCTTCGAGCTGTTGGCGCGCAGCAGTTGCAGGTAATCGACGAACAGCACGTCGAGCCCGTGCGTGCGCTTTAGCCTGCGCGCGCGCGCGGCCACCTGCGCGATGGTGAGCGCGGGTGTGTCGTCGATGAAGAGCGGGCAGGACTCGAGTGCCTTGGCCGCCTCGATGAAGCGGCGGAATTCCGACTCGGTCATGTCGCCGCGGCGGATCTGCTCGGAAGGCACCTCAGCGGCCTCCGAGAGGATGCGCGCGGCAAGCTGCTCGGCTGACATCTCGAGCGAGAAGAAGCCCACCACGCCACCTTCGATGCTGCCCTCGCTGCCATCGGGCTTCTGCCCGTGGCGGTGGGCGCGGGCGATGTTGAAGGCGATGTTGGTGGCGAGCGACGTCTTGCCCATCGATGGCCGTCCGGCGATGATCAGCAGGTCCGAGGGGTGGAGCCCGCCGAGCTTGCGGTCGAGATCGGCAAGCCCGGTCGCGATGCCCGCCAGCCCGCCTTCGCGGGCATAGGCGGCGTTGGCCACGTTCACCGCATCGGTGACCGCCCGCAGGAAGCTCTGGAAGCCCGTTTCGCTGCGCCCCTGCTCGGCCAGCTTGTAGAGCCGCGCCTCGGCCTCGACGATCTGCTCGTCAGGGCCCGACGCGACGTCCACCTGCGCGGCCCGCCCGGAAATCTCCTGGCCAAGTGCGATCAGCTCGCGGCGAATGGCAAGGTCGTGGATGAGCTGGGCGTAATCACGCGCCGCGTAGGCCGAGATCGCCGCGCCCGCGAGGCGCAGGAGATAGGCGGGTCCGCCCAGTTCCTTCAGCCCCGGGTCCTCTTCGAGGAAGGGCTTCAGCGTCACCGGCGAGGCGAGCGCGTTCTTCTGGATGCGCGCCGCCGCCACCTCGAAGATGCGCCGGTGGACGGGATCGTGGAAATGCTCGGCCCGCACCAGCGCCGTGATGCGGTCGTATATGTCGTTGTTGGTGAGGATCGCGCCCAGAAGCTGCTGTTCGGCCTCGATGTTGTGCGGCAGCGCTGCAGCTTCTTCACCCGGCTGCTGCCCCATTCGGATGACCGATGCGACGCTCACGCTGCCCCTCCCGCTGTCCGTTTCTCGTTGGTGTGTCTGTATGCGCGATTCTCCGCCCAAGAGCAAAATGTATGATTCCGTGGAGAACCCTGTTCAGAACGCCTGAAGAGAGGTTATCTTGGGGTAGGCAGGTGCCCCGCGTCAATATCTGGTCAGTCGGCAACGCGCCAGAACAGCGGGAAGCCCGGATCAAAGACTGTCACGCGGCCCCCGCCGGACCCGACCGAGGCCGGGATGTCCAAGGGAGACGCGGATTTGAGCAAGGTGATGCTGTCCGCATTCACGGGCAGGCCGTAGAAGGCCGCGCCATGGCGCGCCACGAAGCCTTCGAGCCGGGGCAGTGCGCCAGCCGCCTCGAAGACCTGCGCGAGGCAGGCCATGGCCACTGGCGCCGTGAAGCAGCCCGCGCAGCCGCAGGCGGCCTCCTTGTCGTGGTCGGGGTGAGGTGCGCTGTCGGTGCCGAGGAAGAAGCACGCCTCGCCCGCTGTCGCCGCCTCTACCAGCGCCAGGCGGTGGCGCTCGCGTTTCGCGACCGGCAGGCAGTAGTAATGCGGGCGGATGCCGCCGGCGAGGATGTGGTTGCGGTTGATCATCAGGTGATGCGCGGTGATCGTGCCGGCAAGGTCCGGCCCGCCCGCGCGCACATAGTCGAGCCCGTCCTCGGTCGTCACATGCTCCAGCACCACCCGGAGCCCCGGTGTCGCGCGGCGGACGGGTTCCAGAACGCGCTCGAGAAACACCGCCTCGCGGTCGAAGATGTCCACCGCCGGGTCCGTCACCTCGCCATGCAAGCAGAGCGGCACGCCTGCCTCGGCCATGGCCTCGAGCACGCCGCGCACGGCGTCGAAGTTCCGTACGCCCGAGGCCGAGTTGGTGGTCGCGCCCGCGGGGTAGAGCTTCACCGCCGCGATGACGCCGTCGCGGTGCGCGGCCACCACATCGGCGGGGTCGGTCGCCTCGGTCAGGTAGAGCGTCATCAGCGGCGTGAAATCCGCGCCGTCGGGCAGAGCGGTCAGGATGCGCGCGCGGTAGGCGGCGGCCTGCGCACCCGTGACGACCGGCGGCACGAGGTTGGGCATGATCAGGGCGCGGGCGAAATGCCGCGCGCTCTCTGGCACGACGGCGGCCAGCATCGCCCCGTCGCGCAGGTGCAGGTGCCAGTCGTCGGGGCGGGGCAGGGTGAGCGTGTCGGTCACGGGTTCAGCTTCCGGCGGCGGCCTGGGCCATGGCCGGGCGGATCGTCTCTTCCAGCACACGGCGCGTGACCGGCCCGGCGAAGCGCAGCACGATGCGCCCCGCGCCGTCGATCACGAAGGTCTCCGGGATGCCGTAGACCCCCCATTCGATGGCGATGCGCCCGTTCTCGTCGGTTCCGATGGCGCGGTAGGGGTCGCCCAGTTCGCCGAGGAAGGTGAGTGCGTTCGCCGCGCTGTCCTTGTAGTTGACGCCGTAGATCGTCACGCCCTCGGCGGCCAGCGCGGTGAGCGTCGGGTGTTCCACCCGGCAGGGGCCGCACCAGCTTGCCCAGAAGTTCACCAGCTTGACCCCCGGCGCGCGCAGCATCGCGTCGTCGAGCGCGGGCTTGCCTCCCAGCGCGGCCACCGGCAGGGCGGGGGCGAACTGGCCGATCAGTGTCGAGGGCAGCGTGTCCTTGTCGCGCCCGAGCCCGAGCAGGAAGAGCGCTGCCAGCGCCGCGAAGAGAAGCGGCGGCAGGAAGACGAGGGGCGGTATGCGGCGCGCGGCCATCAGGGCTTCCTCCG
>PHEG01000095.1 GCA_002842835.1 Alphaproteobacteria bacterium HGW-Alphaproteobacteria-2
CAGGATCGCCGACTCGAGCTTCTTGAAGGCCGACCCGAGACTCGGATCGGACTGCTCTTCCTCGGACAGTTGCGCCTTGACCGCGGCGCGCGCGGCGGCAATGGCCGTGGTTCGCTCCTGCTTGTCCTTGAGCGCGAAGGCCGCGCGCATCTCGGCCTCGCCCGCCGCCTTCACCTTTGCGTAGAGCGCCGAATAATCCGGCGCCTTGAAGTCGAAAGGTTCCTTTGCGGCTTCCTCGGCGAGGCTGACGATCATGTCGATCACCGGCTTGATTGCGTCGTGGCCGAAGGTGACAGCGCCCAGCATCTCGTCTTCCGACAGCTCATATGCTTCGGACTCGACCATCATCACCGCGTCGCGCGTGCCGGCAACCACCAGATCGAGCCGCTGCTCGGGGTTGAGGCGCAGTTTCTGCATGTCGTCGACGGCCGGGTTGAGCACGTATTCGCCATTGGCGAAGCCCACCCGGCAGCCCGCGATCGGGCCAAGGAAGGGAATGCCCGAGATCGTCAACGCCGCGGAGGTGGCGATCATCGCCAACATGTCCGGATCGTTCTCGAGATCGTGGCTGAGAACGGTGCACATCACCAGGGTCTCGTTCTTGAACCCTTCGGCGAAAAGCGGGCGGATCGGCCGGTCGATCAGCCGAGCGGTCAGCGTCTCCTTCTCGGAGGGACGCGCCTCGCGCTTGAAGAAGCCGCCGGGCACTTTCCCCGCAGCGTAGTATTTTTCCTGGTAGTGGACAGTGAGCGGGAAGAAATCCTGCCCGGGCTTCGCCTCCTTGGCGAAGGTCACGGCGGCCATCACGCTGGTCTCGCCCAGCGTGGCAATGACGCAGCCGTCGGCCTGGCGGGCGATCTTGCCCGTTTCCAGCGTCAGCGTCTGACCGCCCCACTGGATTTCGCGTTTCGTAATCTTGAACATCGTCTTTCCTGTGTCTGGCCGGGGGTCCCTCCCCGCGGCCCATAACGTGCGGGCCCCATGCCCGCGGCCTCGTCTGCGTTTTCCTGCCGCTCTCCCCGTGAAGCCCGGCGGGGGCGGCGCTCTCGCACAGGCCCTGCCTGCGCTGCGGAATCAGAACGCGCCCCGGAGGGCGCGTTCCGTGATGTCAGCGGCGGATGCCGAGACGCTCGATGAGCGTCTGATAACGTGGCTCGTCCTTGCGCTTGAGATAGTCGAGAAGCTTGCGGCGCTGCGCCACCATCATCAGAAGCCCACGGCGGGAATGGTTGTCCTTCTTGTGGGTCTTGAAGTGCTCGGTCAGCGCGGAAATCCGGGTCGTGAGGATCGCCACCTGAACTTCCGGCGAGCCGGTATCGTTCGCCGCGGTGGCATAGTCCTTGATGACCGCCTGCTTGGTCTCGGTCGTGATCGACATCGGGGTCTCCTTTCACAAGAGCAATGGCGCAAGCCGGGATGTCGTCCAGCAGGGCCCGTGGAGAATGCCGCAGATCCGGGCGGTGCCCGGCTGCGGATGCGCCCCTATAGGCGAGAACGCTGCCGATGAAAAGGCTGCAATGCGGAACGCTCAGGGCGTCGTCTCGATCTCGCGCGCGATCTGCGCCGCCCAGTCGCCGACGATCGGGATGAAGTCGATCCCCGAGAGCAGATAGACGGCAAGCGAGACGAGGATGGTGGCCCCCAGGACCGAACCGAGCCCGAAGGCGAGTCCGCGGGCGAACTGGAAGCCGATCATGCGCGCGGGAGAGTCGTGCAGCCGCACGAAGCGATGCGCGTTGATCCGCGACATCTCGCGGCGCAGCGCGGCGATTTCCTTCGTAAGCTCCGGGTCGGTCTCGGGCATGCGTCTTTCCTAGCGCATGGCGGCCGGGCTCACAATCGCGCGGGCCGCGTGACGGAGCCCGCCTCCGTGCTACCATCCCCACATCTGGTTGCCAGCCCGGAGGCCGCCCATGCCGTTCATTCCTCCCGCCCTTCTCGCCGCGCTCCTGCTTGCCGCAGCCGCGCTGCCCGCCACCGCCCAGAGCCAGAGGCAGAGCCATTGCATCGCGCTGGCCGATGCCGCGCCGGGGTTCGAATACCTGCGGCTTGCCGCCTTCGGCACGGCCCTGCCAGAGCATTCGGTGCGCATCAGCTATGCCCACCACGCGAGCTTCGTGATCGAGACGGCAGAAGGCGTGACCGCCGCCACCGACTACACCGGCTACCTTGGCTGGGGCGACATCGTGCCCGACCTGGTGACGATGAACAACGCCCACTCAACGCACTGGACCCACGCCCCCGACCCGCGCATTGCCCATGTGCTGCATGGCTGGGCGAAAGAGGGCGTGCCGGCGCAGCACCATCTGGTGGTGGGCGATCTTCTGGTGCGCAACGTGCCGACAGATGTGCGCGACCCGTTCGGCGAGCGCCGTAAGGACGGCAACTCGATCTTCGTCTTCGAAGCGGCAGGTCTCTGCATCGGGCATCTGGGCCATCTCCACCACGAGCCGAGCCCGGCGCAATACGCCGCACTGGGACGGCTCGACGTGGTGATGGCGCCGGTGGACGGCGGATTCACCATGGCGCAAGAGGCGATGGTTCGCGTGCTGCGCGAACTGCGGACCGTGCTGATCCTGCCGATGCACTGGTTCGGCGAGTCGAACCTGCAGCGCTTCCTTGCCGCGATGCGCGCAGAGGGCTTCGCCGTGGTGGAGCCGGGCGGAAACGCGCTGGAGGTATCGGTGCGGACACTGCCGCAGGTGCCGGTAGTGCATCTCTTGCGCCCCCAGCCTCTGCGCCCGCCCGGCTGATCTGCGTTTGGCTTGCGCACGGCTTGCGCGCATGGTTCACCCGTTGCCGGAACCGGAGGAGCCATGCCGCTGAATTCCGCCCTCGGCGTCTTCGAGGCGCACCTTCGCGGCCTGCTGCCCGCCGCTGCCTTTCGCGATTTCGGGCCCGCCTATGCCGAAGAGCCGCGTGGGCGCTTCACCACGCCCGCCGCGCTGGTGGTGGCGCCCCGCAGCACCGAGGAAGTGGCGGCCGTGGTCCGGGCCGCCGCCGCGGCGCGGGTCGGGGTGGTGCCCCGGGGCGGCGGCACCGGGCTGGTGGCCGGGCAGATCGCGCCCGATGGCCCGGCCCCGGTGCTGCTGTCGCTCGAGCGGATGGCAGCGATCCGCGCCGTGCTGACCGCCGAGAACGTGCTGACCGCCGAGGCGGGGGTCACGCTCGCAGCGGTGCAGGCGGCGGCACGCGAGGCCGGCCGGCTCTTTCCGCTCTCGATCGCCTCGGAGGGCACGGCGCGGATCGGCGGGGTGCTGGCCACCAACGCGGGCGGGGTAAACACGCTGCGCTGGGGCAACGCACGGGCGCTCTGCCTCGGGGTCGAGGCAGTGCTGGCGGATGGCAGCATCCACCACGGCCTGACCCGGCTCAGGAAGGACAACCTCGGCTACGACCTGCGCGACCTTCTGATCGGCGCCGAGGGCACGCTGGGAGTGATCACCGCCGCCGCGCTGCGCCTGGTGCCGCAGCCCGCGGCGCAGGCGACCGCCCTGCTCGCCGTGCCGGGGCCGGGCGCGGCGCTGGATCTGCTGGCACTGGCGGGGGCGCGGCTGGGCGACACCGTCTCGGCCTTCGAGATCATGCACCGTCAGGGCTTCGCCTTCCTGGCCGAGGCGATGCCGCATCTGCGCCCGCCCTTCGATACGCCGCCCGAGTGGTGCGTGCTGCTGGATGCGGGCGCGCCCGAGGCGATGGACCTCGACGCGGCTCTCGGGCGGCTCTTGGAGGAGGCGGCAGAGGCGGGGCTGGTGACGGACGGCTGGCTGGCGCGGTCGGAGGCGCAGCGCGCCGCCTTCTGGGCGCTGCGCGAGGCGATCCCCGAGGCGAACCGGCGCGTCGGCGCGGTCTCGTCACATGACATCTCGCTGCCGCTCTCGGCGATCCCCGAGTTCATCGTGCGCGCCGATGCGGCGGTGGCGGCGATCGGGCCCATGCGGGTCAACTGCTTCGGGCACCTGGGCGACGGCAACCTGCACTACAACGTCTTCCCCGCCCCTGGGCAGGACCGCGCCGCGCACGATGCCGACCGGCCCCGGGTGAAAGAGGCGGTGCATGACCTGGTGCATGGCATGGGCGGCTCGGTGGCAGCGGAGCACGGCGTCGGGCGGCTGAAACTCGACGACCTCGAACGCTACGCCGACCCGACCAAGCTGGCGGCCATGCGTGCGATCAAGCGCGCGCTCGACCCGGAGGGGATCCTGAACCCCGGGGCGGTGTTGCGCGCCGAGTGCTAGGCAGTTGCAGGGCGCGGCCGGAGCGGTTCAGATAACTCCAGCCGCGGTCAGCATGGCGATGCGCTCTGCTCCGATACCCCAGTCGGCCAGAACGCTGCGGCTATCTGCTCCCGGCGCGGAAACCGGGCCGGGCGGCGGCGCAGGCGTGGCCGAGAAGCGCGGCGCGGGGCGCGGCGCGTGCCCACCGGGAATGGCCGCGAATGTCTCGCGGGCGGCATTGTGCGGGTGCGCGGGTGCCTCCTGCCAGTCGAGCACCGGGGTGACACAGGCATCCCTGCCCGCAAAGAGCGCGGCCCAGGCATCGCGCGGGCGGGTGGCGAAGACCGCCGCCAGTTCCGCCCGCAGCCGCGGCCAGTTGGCCGGGTTCTCCTGTTCAGCGGATGGTGCCGGTTCCAGCTCCAGCAGGTGATACATCTCGGCGCGGAACTTCGGCTCTATGCAGCCGACGGCGAGGAAACCTCCGTCGGCACATTCATAGACGCCGTAGTAATGCGCGCCGCCGTCAAGCCGGTTCTCGCCCCGCCCGCCGGGCCAGCCGCCACCCGCGCGAAAGCCCCAGATCATCGAGGCCAGCAGCGCCGCGCCATCGGTCATCGCCGTGTCGATCACCTGCCCCTGCCCGCTGCGCTGCGCGTGCAGCAGACCTGCCAGCATGCCGAAGGCCAGCATCAGCCCGCCGCCGCCGAAGTCGCCCAGCAGGTTGAGCGGCACCACCGGAGGCCCGCCCGCCGGGCCGATGGCATGCAGCACCCCCGAGAGGCCGATGTAATTGATGTCGTGCCCCGCGCGAGGGGCCAGTGGCCCTGTCTGCCCCCAGCCGGTCATGCGGCCATAGACGAGCCGCGGGTTGGCGGCGCGCAGCGCTTCGGGCCCCAGCCCCAGCCGTTCGGCCACGCCCGGGCGG
>PHEG01000611.1 GCA_002842835.1 Alphaproteobacteria bacterium HGW-Alphaproteobacteria-2
CGGATCAAACCTTCCGCACTGGCGCGCCGGGGTGGACCCGGCGCTGAGAACGGCGCGGGAGGGTTCAATGGCCGTCGGCAAGGAGTGCGTCACCTGGTACGAGGGGCGCTGGCACAAGGGCAGCGCACCCATCATCAACGCCGCCGATCACGCCGCCTGGCTCGGCTCCACGGTCTTTGACGGCGCGCGCCAGTTCGAGGGTGTGCGCCCGGACCTTCCGCTCCATGCCGAGCGCATCGTCAACTCGGCGCGCGTCATGGGCATGATCCCGCCGGTGGATGCCGACACGGTGCTCGGGCTGATGGCCGAGGGCTGCACCCATTTTGCGCCGGAGGCGGAACTCTACATCCGCCCGATGATGTGGGCGCGCGAGGGCACGCCGGGTATCATCGACATCGACCCCGCCTCGACCGGTTTCGCGATCTGCATCGAGACCCTGCCGATGCCGAAGCCGGGCGATCACGCGCTCACCGTCTCGCCCTATTGTCGGCCGCGCCCCGACATGGCGCTGACAAAGGCCAAGGCGGGCTCGCTCTACGCCAACAACGGGCGGATCATGGCCGAGGCGCGGGCGCGCGGCTTTCACAACGCGCTCTCGCTCGACCACGAGGGGCATGTGGCGGAAACCGCCTCGACCAACGTCTTCATGGTGCGCGGCGGCGAGATCCTCACGCCGGTGCCCAACGACACCTTCCTCAACGGACTCACGCGCCAGCGGGTGATAAAGCTTCTGCGCGCCGAGGGCTACACGGTGACCGAGGCGAGCCTGACGGTGGAGGATTTCCGCACCGCAGACGAGATCTTCACCACCGGCAACATCGCCCGCGTGATGCCGGTGGCCCGGCTCGACGACCGCCGCTTCGCGGCCACGCCGGTTGCCGACCGGGTGCGCGCCATCTATTGGGATTACGCCCTGTCCGGCCCCCGGCGGCCCCGAGGTACTGCGCCTGGCCGAACGCCCGGTGCCGCTGCCTGGCCACGGCCAGATCCTGATCCACGTCGCCCATGCGGGCGTGAACCGCCCCGACGCGCTGCAACGCGCGGGCCGCTACGCGCCGCCGCCGGGCGCGTCGGATCTGCCCGGGCTGGAAGCCGCCGGAGTGGTGGCGGCCACCGGCCCCGGGGTGACGCGCTGGCGCGCGGGCGACCGGGTGACGGCGCTTCTGCCCGGCGGCGGCTATGCCGAATACGCGCTTACCCACGAGGACCACGCTCTGCCGGTGCCGCAGGGCATGGGCATGGCGCAGGCGGCGGCGCTCTGCGAGACCTTCTTCACGGTCTGGAGCAACGTCTTCATGCGCGGCCGCTTGCAGGCGGGCGAGGTCTTCCTCGTGCATGGCGGCACCTCGGGG
>PHEG01000096.1 GCA_002842835.1 Alphaproteobacteria bacterium HGW-Alphaproteobacteria-2
GCAGCACCACGCCCAGCACCACGCGATAGATCACGTAAGGCGTGAAGCTGACGCTGGCGAGCAGCCGCATCATCAGCGCAAGCGCCGCCAGTGCCGCGAAGAAGGCCATGGCCGCGGCCAGCGCTCCCTCGCGCAGAAGCGCCCAGTCCGCCGCCGCAACCACGTCGCCCGCCAGCAACACGCCCGAAGCCGCAATGGTAGGGATCGACATCAGCATCGAGATGCGCGCGGCGTCGTGACGCTCGTAGCCCAGCATGCGCGCGCCGGTGATGACGATGCCCGAGCGCGAGGTGCCCGGGATCAGCGCCACCGCCTGCCACAGCCCCAGCACCACGGCATGGCGCAGGCTCCAGTGCGCCACTGTGTATTCCTCCCTCCCGCGCAGATCAGCCAGCCACAACACGATGCCGAAGACCAGCGTGGCCCACCCGATCACCGCGACCGAGCGCAGCGCGGCATCCGCCCCGGCGAGCTTCAGCGCGAGCCCGGCCAGTACCACAGGCACCGTCGCCACGCCCAGCAGCAGCGCGAGCTGCGCACCCGGCGTGTCGGCCCGCCCCCGAACGAGCCGCCCGAGACCCACGAAGGCCGCCGAGACGTCGCTGCGAAAATAGAGGATTACCGCAGCCAGCGTGCCCACATGCACCGCCACGTCGAGCGCCAACCCCTGATCAGGCATGCCTGTAAGGCGCGGCAGCAGGATCAGATGCGCCGAGGACGAGATGGGCAGGAACTCGGTTATTCCCTGGACTGCGGCCAGAAGGAAAAGATGGAACAGTGTCATCACGCCCCCGGGCGATTCGTTCAGCGCCAAGCTAAGCCTCGGGAGATGAAAGGGAAGCTGGTTATTGGGTATGTTTAGCTGTCCCATTAATGAGGAAAACTATCCAACCGGTCATCCGGCGGATGCAAAATTTTGATAATAGGTCAGTCATAATGCCTTTTATTGCGGGGCGATCCGGTTTAAACACCATTTCCGCACTGCCGGAGGGAGGGACGCGCCATGGCCAGGCAGCCGATGCTGAAGTTCGTGACGCTGGGCAAGGACATGCCCGAAAAGCGCCCGCCCGACCTTCGCAGCCGCGACTTCGACGAGATCTACGGCGAATACGCGCGCGAGAAGGCCGGCCAGCAGGCCGGGCGTTGCAGCCAGTGCGGCGTGCCCTATTGCCAGAGCCATTGTCCGTTGCACAACAACATCCCCGACTGGCTGCGTCTGACCGCCGAGGGTCGGCTGCGCGAGGCCTATGAGCTAAGCCAGTCCACAAACACCTTCCCCGAGATCTGCGGCCGCATCTGCCCGCAGGACCGGCTCTGCGAAGGTAACTGCGTGATCGAGCAGGCCGGGCACGGCACGGTGACGATCGGCGCGGTGGAGAAGTTTCTCACCGACACTGCCTGGAACGAGGGCTGGATCGCGCCCGTGCAGGCAGTGTTCGAGCGGCAGGAAAGCGTTGGCATCATCGGCGCGGGGCCGGGCGGGCTTGCCGCCGCCGAGCGTCTGCGACGCGCGGGCGTGCAGGTGACGGTCTACGACCGCTACGACCGCGCGGGCGGTCTGATGACATACGGCATCCCCGGCTTCAAGCTAGAGAAACCGGTGGTGATGCGACGGATCGAACAACTGGAACAGGGCGGCGTTGTCTTCGCACTGAATTGCAATGTCGGGAAGGATTTGGCCTTTTCAGACATTCGCAAGCAGCATGACGCCGTTGTCATTGCAACTGGCGTATACAAGTCGCGTGAACTGGGTGGGCCCGGCGCAGGCCTGCCGGGGATCGTGCGCGCCATCGACTACCTGACCGCATCGAACCGCAAGGGCTTCGGCGATGCGGTGCCGGAATTCGACGACGGCACGCTGGACGCCGAGGGCAAGCGCGTGGTGGTAATCGGCGGCGGCGACACCGCGATGGACTGCGTCCGGACCGCGGTGCGCCAGGGCGCCACTTCGGTCAAATGCCTCTACCGGCGTGACCGTGAGAACATGCCGGGCAGCCAGCGCGAGGTCGCCAATGCCGAGGAGGAGGGTGTCGAGTTCGTCTGGCTGACCGCGCCAAGAGGCTTCATCGGCGAGGACCGCGTGACCGGCGTGCGCGTGGCGCGCATGCGCCTCGGCCAGCCCGATCAGACGGGTCGGCGCAGCCCCGAGGAGATCGAGGGCGCGGATTATACGGAAGGCGCCGATCTGGTGATCAAGGCACTGGGCTTCGAGCCGGAGGATCTGCCGAAGCTGTGGGGTACGGACGGGCTGGAGGTCACCCGCTGGGGCACGATCAGGGCCGATTTCCGCAGCCACGAGACCAGTCTGCCGGGCGTCTATGCGGTAGGCGACATCGTGCGCGGCGCGAGCCTTGTTGTCTGGGCGATACGCGACGGGCGCGAGGCGGCCGATGCGATCCTCGATCGGTTCGCGGCCGCCGGGCAGGCGGTCGCCGCGGAATGACCGGGCAAAGGGGGCGCTGCCCCCGTCCCCGCTGCACGGGGACTCCCACGGCGTGTTTGGGGAAAGATGAAGCAGGGGGCGGCCCCTGCCCGTTCGGGAAAGGGCGGAGCGATGACACAGCATGATGCGGCCTGGGTGGCGAATGAGGAAGCGCGGCGCGACTGGCTGGCGAAGCACGGGCTATACCGCCCGGAGGACGAGCGGTCGTCCTGCGGGGTGGGGCTGGTGGTCTCGATCAATGGCAAGCCCTCGCGCAAGGTCGTGCAGAACGGCATCGACGCACTGAAGGCCGTGTGGCACCGCGGGGCCGTCGATGCCGACGGCAAGACCGGCGACGGCGCGGGCATCCATGTGCAGATCCCGGTGCCCTTCTTCTATGACCAGATCCGCCGCACCGGCCACGAGCCGCATCGCGACCGGCTGATGGCGGTCGGCCAGGTCTTCCTGCCGCGCACCGATTTCGGCGCGCAGGAAACCTGCCGCACCATCGTCGAGACCCAGGTGCTGCGCATGGGCTACGAGATCTACGGCTGGCGGCATGTGCCGGTGAACACCACCGTCCTGGGCGAGAAGGCCAATGCCACGCGCCCGGAGATCGAGCAGATCCTGATCTCGAACGCCAAGGGCGTGGACGAGGAGACCTTCGAGCGCGAACTCTACGTCATCCGCCGCCGGATCGAGAAGGCAGCGGCGGCGGCACAGGTGCCCGGGCTCTACATCGCATCGCTGTCATGCCGGTCGATCATCTACAAGGGCATGATGCTGGCCGAGCAGGTGGCCGAGTTCTACCCCGACCTGAAGGACGAGCGCTTCGAGAGCACCTTCGCGATCTATCACCAGCGCTATTCGACGAACACCTTCCCGCAATGGTGGCTGGCGCAGCCCTTCCGCATGCTTGCGCATAACGGCGAGATCAACACGCTGAAGGGCAACCTGAACTGGATGAAGAGCCACGAGATCCGCATGGCGCATGGCGCCTTCGGCGAGATGGCCGAGGACATCAAGCCGATCGTGCCGGCGGGTTCGTCCGACTCGGCTGCGCTCGATGCAGTGTTCGAGGTGATGGTGCGCGCCGGGCGCAACGCGCCGATGGCCAAGACCATGCTGATCCCCGAGGCCTGGTCGCAGACAGCCATCGACATGCCCAAGGCCTGGGCCGACATGTATGCCTATTGCAACGCGGTGATGGAGCCATGGGACGGCCCCGCCGCGCTCGCCATGACCGACGGGCGCTGGGTGGCCGCCGGGCTCGACCGCAACGGTCTCAGGCCGATGCGCTATGTGGTGACCGGCGACGGGCTTCTGATCGCAGGCTCCGAGGCCGGTATGGTGCCGGTGGACGATGCGACGGTGGTCGAGAAGGGCGCGCTGGGACCCGGGCAGATGGTGGCCGTGGACATGGCCGAGGGTCGGCTCTTCCACGATGCCGAACTCAAGGACAGGCTCGCCTCGGCACAGCCATTCGGCGATTGGGTCGGCAGGATCACCGATCTGGAGGCGGAGACTGCGGCGCTGACCGAACATGCACTCTTCGAGGGCGATGACCTGCGGCGGCGGCAGATAGCGGCAGGTTACACGCTGGAGGAAATCGAGACGATCCTCGCGCCGATGGCCGAGGACGGCAAGGAGGCGATTTCATCGATGGGCGACGACACGCCGCCTGCGGTGCTCTCGCGCCAGTATCGCCCGCTCAGCCACTATTTCCGGCAGAACTTCAGCCAGGTGACAAACCCGGCCATCGACAGCTTGCGCGAATTCCGGGTGATGAGCCTGAAGACCCGCTTCGGCAATCTCAAGAACGTGCTCGACGAGGACTCGAGCCAGACCGAGATCCTGATCCTCGAGAGCCCCTTCGTGGGCAATGCAAAGTTCGATGCCATGGTGGCGCATTTCGGCGAGAATGTCGGGCGCATCGACTGCACCTTCCCCGCCGATGGCGGACCGGCCGCGCTGGCCGACGGGCTGGCGCGCATCCGTGCCGAGGCGGAGGATGCCGTGCGCTCGGGCGCGGGGCATCTGATCCTATCGGACGAGCACCAAGGCCCGGAACGGGTCGCGATGCCGATGATCCTCGCCACGAGCGCGGTGCATTCCTGGCTTACCCGCAAGGGGCTGCGCACCTTCTGCTCGCTCAATGTGCGCTCGGCGGAATGTATCGACGCGCATTACTTCGCCGTGCTGATCGGCGCGGGCGCGACCACGGTAAACGCCTATCTCGCCGAGGACACCATCGCCGACCGTATGCGGCGGGGGCTGATCGAGGGCACGCTGACGGAGGCCATGGCACGCTATCAGGTGGCCATCGACCTCGGGCTCCTGAAGATCATGTCGAAGATGGGCATCTCGGTGATCTCGTCCTACCGCGGCGGGCTGAACTTCGAGGCGGTTGGCCTCTCGCGCTCGATGGTGGCGGAGTATTTTCCCGGCATGCCGAGCCGTATCTCGGGCATCGGCGTGGCGGGCATCCAGAAGCAGGTGAGCGCTGTGCATGCGAAGGGCTGGCAGGGCGGAGCCGACGTGCTGCCCATCGGCGGCTTCTACAAGGCGCGCGCCAGCGGCGAGACCCATGCCTGGGGCGCGCAGACGATGCACATGCTGCAAACCGCCTGCGACCGGGCGTCCTTCGACCTGTGGAAGCAGTATTCGGCGCGGTTGCAGGCAAATCCGCCCATCCATCTGCGCGAC
>PHEG01000097.1:0-5105 GCA_002842835.1 Alphaproteobacteria bacterium HGW-Alphaproteobacteria-2
CCGCCCGCCCATGTCGAGGCTCTCGTGGTCGGTGAAGTTCATCAGCGCCTGCACCGCCTTGCGGAAGGCGAGCGGCTCGTCGCCGCCGAAGGCCTCGATGTAGGTTGGCAGGTCGAAGTTCTGCATCAGCGACAGCCGCGCCGCCACCGGCATCACCAGCGAGCCCTGGAAGCGGATGCGCGACTGGATCGAGATGGTCGAGCCGATCCGGTAACTGCCCTCTGGCACCAGCAGCGTGCGTCCTGTGGTCGCCGCATCCGCATCGGCCGCGGCGAAGGCGGCGCGGTCGTCCGTCACCCCGTCGCCCAGCGCGCCATGGTCGCGCACGTCCACCCAGTCCATCAGCTTGCGCAGGAAGACGCCGGTTGCGTCCTCGATCTCGATGTCGTCGATGCGCACCACACCGCCGTTGTCGCCGAGCAGGTCGAGCCCGAAATGCCCGAAGACGGCGGCGCTGCCCCAGGGCATGTCCACCCCCTGCCGGGTGCCCGTGCCCACGATCGCCTCGAGTGTCACCACCTCGCCGAAACTCGCAAGCTGCACCTCGGGCCCGGTCTGCACCACCCCGGTCAGGTTGACGCCCGCCGCCGTGCCCGCCCAGGCCGCGATCCGCACCCGCGGCAGGTTGCCGGAAATCCCCTTGATCCGCACCCGGATGCGCAGATAGCAGCCGGGCAGGATCGGCGTCTCGCCCATATGGCGCAGCCGCTGGACCGCCTCTGTTTTCAGCATCTCCAGCGCGCCGCCGAAATCCTGGTCCGCCGGCACGAAGGCCGCATCGGCCGCGCCCTGATAGGTCGCCGTCCCCGCCCGCCCCGTCTCGCGCGACCAGAAGCCCAACCCCGCGGCAAAGGGCGGCGGCATCAGCACCAGCCCGTCGGTAATAACCTTGTTCATCGCGTCCCCCGCTTGCGACTCTCCGCCCCCCGGATCGCGCAAGGGTCTAGCTCCCGTCGCCCTGCCATCGCATTGCGCCACCGCGCGGCCCGGTTAACCGCCTCATCAGCTTGGTTAAGCCGCTGTTAACCTTGCCTTGCCAGCATCGGCGCGTTCCTCTGGGGGAGAGCGATGCAAGCCGCGCTTCCGGTCTCCTGTCTGCTGCTTCTCGTCCCGCTCGCAGCCGGGGCAGGCGCTTGGCCGCGCGGCAAGGGGCAGGTTTTCCTATCCGCCTCGGCCGAGACCGATACCCGCTCTTCGCGTCTCGGCCCTTCGGGCGGGGCCTACGGCGAGGTCGGACTGACCGACAGGCTGACGCTCGGCGGACAGATCGACCGCAACGCGGGCGGGGAAATCTTCCTGCGACGCTCCTACCTGCTGCCCCGCGGCCATGTCGCGGCGCTCTCCTTCGGCGCGGGCCGCGTCGATGCCCGCCCCGAGCGCAGTGTCACCTTCTCTGGCCTGCACTGGAGCAAGAGCCTGACTGTGGGCCGTTTTTCCGGCTGGGCCACGATCGACACACGCCTCGCGCTCGGCCTCGACAACCGCATCGACCACGGCAAGGCCGACGCGCTGCTGGGGCTGAACCTCACCCCCCGCTGGAAAGCCATGCTGGCTGTGGAAACCTACCGTGACCGCGACAGCACCGTGGCCGAGATCGTGCCTTCCGTCGCGCGCCGCCTCACGCACCGCAGCCATCTCCAGCTTCTTCTGCCCGTCCCGGTGGCGGGCGGTGGCGCACCGCGCGGCGGCCTCGCGCTGTGGCTCGAATTCTAGCCTCAGCCCGCCAGCGCACCGTGGATGATCTTCGCCGCGATCGCCGCCAGCAAGACGAGCGTCAGCCGGTCGAACGTATCCTTCGACACCCGCTTGCCCAGCCAGTTGCCCACCGGCATGAAGCCGAGGATCACCACGAAGGCACCGCAGCTTATCCAGAACCGCTCCCAGGTCATGATGCCCAACCCCACCAGCGCGGGGATCTGCGACAGCGACATCGCCACGAAGAAGACCGAGATAGTGCCCACGAACACCCGCCGCTCCAGCCCCAGCGCGTTGAGGAACGTGAGCGAGATCGGTGCCGAAATGCCCGCCGCCCCCTGCATCACCCCGCCCATCAGCCCCGCGGGGGCCGCAAGCCGCTCGCCCCAGCCCATGCCCAGCCGCCAGCCGGGCCGCGCCACGCGAAAGGCGATGTAGAGCACCACCATCCCCGCCACCGCCAGTTCCAGCGCCTCGGCAGGCAGCCGCGCCAGCGCCCAGGTGCCCAACGCCGCGCCCAGCAGTCCGGCCAGCGCGAAACGCGCCGTGAAGCGGGCGGGCAGCACATCGGCACGGTAGGCCCAGCCCTGCACGATGTTGCTTACCAGGTTCGAGACCATCAACGTGGTGACAGCGAACTCCACCCCGTAGAACAGCGCCAGAACCGGGATCGCCACCACCGGCGCCCCCGCCCCCGTGGCACCCTTCAGGATGCCGCCCAGCGCGAGGCTCAGGACCGCCCAGATCACCGGCTCCGCCTCATGCCAGCAGGCCCGCCAGTGCCGTGCGCAGCGCAGGTGCCAGCGGCGAGGGCCGCCGCGTCGCCGCATCGACATAGACGTGCACGAAGAAGCCCTCGGCCGAAGTGCTCTCCTCGTCGTTGCGGAAGAGCCCGATCTCGTAGCGCACCGAAGAGGTGCCAAGCCGCGCCACCCGCAGCCCGGCGGCGACGACATCGGGGAAACCCATCTCGGCATGGTAGCGGCAGCCCGTCTCGACCACCAATCCCACCTGCGCGCCGCCCTTCGGGTCCAACACGCCACGCTCGATCAGCCAGCCATTCACCGCGGTGTCGAACAGCGAATAATGCACCACGTTGTTCATGTGGCCGTAGATGTCATTGTCCATCCAGCGTGTCGGGATGGTGCGGAAGGCGCGGAAATCGCCGCGCCGGGCCGGTGCGGGCCGGGCCATCACCAGGCCGCCCGGTAAATCGCCAGCGCGTCGGCTTCCGTCACCTCGCGCGGGTTGTTCACCAGCAGCCGCGTCTGCTTCATCGCGTCGGCGGCCATGCGCGGCAGCGCATCCTCGGGGATGCCGACCTCGCGCAGCCGGGTCTGCATCCCCAGCCGTTTCGACAGATCGGCCAGCGCCTCGATGAATGCCGCGCAGCGCGCCTGACTGCCCTCGACGGCGGCCAGATCGGGGAACGCATCGGCGGCGATCTCGGCGTAAACGGCCCCGGCGGACGGCGCGTTGAAGCGCAGCACATGCGGCAGCACCAGCGCGTTCGACAGCCCGTGCGGCACGTGGAAGATGCCGCCCACGGGGTAGGCCAGCGCATGCACCGCCGCGACCGGCGAATTGGCGAAGGCCTGACCGGCCAGCATCGAGCCCAGCAGCATCGCGCCGCGCGCGTCACGGTCGCCGCCCTCGAACACCGCCTGCTCGATGTTTGCGCCCAGCAGGCGCAGCGCCTCGCGCGCCAGCATGCGCGAGAGCGGATTGTTGTTCGGGCTCGCCGAGGCATAGGCCTCGATCGCATGCACCATCGCGTCCACCCCCGTGGCGGCGGTGATCGCGGGCGGCAGGCCCAGCGTAAGGTCAGGGTCTAGCACCGCCAGATCGGGCAGGATCACGGTCGAGGATACGCCGCGCTTCTCCTCCTCCCCCACGGTGATGATCGACACCGGCGTCACCTCCGATCCGGTGCCGGCGGTCGTGGGTATCAGCACAAGCGGCAGGCGCGGCCCCTGCGCATTGCCCACGCCCCAGGCCGCGTCCAGATCCTCGCCCGAGCCCAGCAGCAATGCCGCGAGCTTGGCCACATCCATCGACGATCCGCCGCCGAAGCCCAGCACGCCGGTCGCCCCCAGAGCGCGCCCGGCCGCAACCGCCGCCTCCAGCGTGGCGCGCGAGGGGTCCGCCTCCACCGCGTCGAAAACCTCGACCGCCGCCCCGGCGGCCTGCAGCGCCGCGAAGGCCGTGTCCGGCAATCCCAGCCGCCGCAACCCCTTATCGGTCACCGCCAGCACCCGCGGCCCGAGCAGCGCGCCCGCCACCGCTCCCAGTTCCGACGCCGCACCGGGCCGGAATAGGAGGCTCTTCGTGGTGTTGAACGCAAACGCCTGCATCGCTCCCTCCCCGCGTTGCCTCTTCTTCTACTGCCCGCTGCGCCGCCGCAAGCCCGACCCCGTATCTTCACCTTGGGCGAAATACGCCGGGGGGAGGCCCCGCCAGGCGGGGCCGGGGGGCAGCGCCCCCCTGCGACCGCATCCAGGCATCGAGTTGTGCCGCCCCCTCCGCTCCCAGCCGCAGCCCCAGCTTCGAACGGCGCCAGAGCACGTCCTCGGCGGTCTGCGCGAATTCCCGCGCAATCATCCAGCGAACCTCCGCGGCGGTCAGCGTGGCTCCGAAGTCCTCGCCGAGATCGGTGACACCGCGTGCCTTGCCCAGGATGTCGGGCACCTCGCTGCCATAGGCGCGCACCAGCCGCTCGGCCCAGGGCACGGTCAGGAACGGGTAGCGCGCGCGCAACAAATGGGCCAGCGCCCAGACCCCGCCGCGCCCCAACGACCCGCCGGGCAGGGGCGCCCGCGCCGTCCATGCCCCGCCCATGCGCGGCACGACCGGCGCCAGCCGCGCCAGCGCCGCCTCCGCCAGTTTGCGGTGCGTGGTGATCTTGCCGCCCAGCACGTGCAGCAGTGGCGCGCCCGGGTTTACGGCTTCCAGCCTGTAATCGCGCGAGACAGCATTGGCCGATCTCTCGCCGCCGTCGATCAGCGGCCGCACCCCCGCGAAGCTGTGCAGCACATCCGCCTCCCCCAGCGGCCGCGCCAGATAGCGGTTGGCGAAACCCAGCAGGTAGTCGCGTTCGGCCTCGGTGCAGCGCGCGCTGCCCGGGTCGCCCTCATGCGGCTCCTCGGTGGTGCCTATCAGCGTGAAATCCTGCTCGAACGGCAGCAGGAAAACGATGCGCCCGTCCGGTCCCTGCAGGAAATAGGCGCGGTCATGTGCGAATAGCCTGTGCACCACGATATGGCTGCCGCGCACCAGCCGCAGAGGCGGCGCCGCATTCTGCCCAAGCACGACGCGCGCCACATGCTCCGCCCAGGGCCCGGCGGCATTGACGAGCGCACGCGCCACGACCGTCTCGCCCACACCCTCGGCAGGGCGAAGCACGACATGCC
>PHEG01000097.1:5132-5846 GCA_002842835.1 Alphaproteobacteria bacterium HGW-Alphaproteobacteria-2
AATCATCCACCCAGACGTCGGAATACTCGAAAGCGCGCACCAGATCGCCGCGCAGGCCCTCGCCCGCAGGGTCGTCGCGCAGATCGAGCCTGCGCGTGCCCGGCAGGCCGCTCGGCCCGCCCATCCGGTCGTAGAGCGCCAGCGCCGCACGGATCATCCAGGCCGGGCGCCTCCCCCTTAGCCATGGCATCAGGCGCCCCAGAATCCGCGCAGCCGGGGTATCGCCGGGAAAGCGCATTTCCGGGTCGATCGGCAGCACGAAGCGCATCGGCCAGGCGATATGCGGCATCTGCGCCAGCAGCACCGACCGCTCGGCGAGCGATTCGCGCACCAGACGGAACTCGAAGTATTCCAGATACCTCAGCCCGCCGTGGAAGAGCTTCGACGACGCCGACGAGGTGCCCCCGCCCAGATCGCCACGCTCTGCAAGGCAGACCGAAAGCCCCCGCCCCGCGGCATCGCGAGCGATCGCCGCCCCGTTCACGCCGCCGCCGATCACCAGCAGGTCGAACGGGCGCGGGACGGGCTGAGGCATCGGGGCACTCCGGGGCTCTTGCTCAGGCATAGCCCCTCGCCGCGCCCCTGCCTAGGCCGGGCTGGACGCGCGGCGCACCGCTGCTAGTCATCTGGAACTGTAATTCGTATCATTTTCATGAGGTATGTCAGGAGATGATACGATGGCGGGGCGTATGGCGGATGCGGTGATCCTGAGCG
>PHEG01000098.1 GCA_002842835.1 Alphaproteobacteria bacterium HGW-Alphaproteobacteria-2
GCCTCGGGGTTGATCGGCTCGCCGACCGTGCCCAGCACCTTGAGGCTGGAGAGATCGTGCTTCTCGACCCATTGCGGGCCCAGCCCCATCAGCGCACGGATGGCCGTGGGCGCGGTGTAGAACTGGTTGACCTTGTGCTTGGCGCAGACCTCCCAGAAGCGGCCCGCATCGGGCCAGGTGGGCACGCCCTCGAACATCAGCGTGGTGGCCCCGTTGGCGAGCGGGCCATAGACGATGTAGCTGTGGCCCGTCACCCAGCCCACATCGGCGGTGCACCAGAAGATGTCGCCGTCGTGGTAGTCGAATGTGAGCTGATGGGTCATCGCAGCGAAGAGCAGATAGCCGCCCGAGGTATGCACCACACCCTTGGGCTTGCCGGTGGAGCCCGAGGTGTAGAGCACGAAGAGCGGGTCCTCGGCGCCGATTTCGGCGGCTGGGCAGTCGCTGGAGGCCTTGGCAGCAAGGGCCGTGTAGTCGAAGTCGCGCCCGTCGATCCAGGTCGTCTCCCCGCCGGTGCGCTTGACCACAAGCACCTTCGGGTTGTGCGTCACATGCAACATGGCCGCGTCGGTGTTCGCCTTCAGCCCGGTCTTGCGCCCGCCGCGCGGCGCCTCGTCGGCGGTGATCACCAGCTTCGCATCGCTGTCGTTGATGCGGTTGCCCAGCGCGTCGGGCGAGAAGCCCGCGAAGACGATGGAATGGATGGCTCCGATCCGCGCGCAGGCGAGCATGGCATAGGCGGCCTCGGGGATCATCGGCAGGTAGAGCACCACCCGGTCGCCCTTGCCGACGCCGAGGCTCCTGATGACATTCGCCATCTTGCAGACGTTGCGGTGCAACTCGGCATAGGTGATGTGCTGCGCCGGTTCCTTCGGGTCGTCGGGTTCCCAGATGATCGCAGTCTGGTTCGCGCGGGCGGGCAGGTGGCGGTCCACGCAGTTGGCACAGACGTTCAGCGTGCCATCCTCGAACCACTTGATCGAGACATCCGGGTAGGCGAACGAGACGTTGCGCACCCTGGTGAAGGGCCGGATCCAGTCGAGCCGCGCGCGCGCCTCGGCGCCCCAGAAGCCGTCCGGGTCCGCCATGGACTGCGCATGGCGCTGGCGATAGTCCTGCGCATCGACATGCGCGGCTGCGGCGAAGGCGGCACTTGGCGGATAGGTCTTGTCGGCTGACTCGGTCATTCCTTCCTCTTGGTCAAGTTCCCTCACCCGATCCGGCACGCACCCGAGCGACGACAGGCACATCGCCGAACGCATCGCCCCGAGGCGCATCACCTGTCCGAACCGCTGTGCCCCGTTGGCAGGCTGCCCCTCCCGGACCCTGCCTTTACAATTCTGCCTATTTTTACGCCAACGACAGATAATTTCGCAACAACGGTTTGCGTGATAAGGTTTTTTTTGTAAATATGTTATTGGTGAATGGTCGGCGTTGTAAACTTTTTGACGCTCCCGGGCGTTTCGCGCAGATTTTCAAGGGGCTTGCGCATGGGCGTCAGTGAAGGGACCGGGACACGCATTCGCGCGCAGCGTCTGGCGCGCGGCCTGCAACAGGCGGCGCTTGCGCGCAGTGTCGGTATATCGGCCTCCTACCTCAACCTGATCGAGCACGACCGCAGGGGAATCGGCGGTGCGTTGCTCGTTGCCATCGCGCGCGAACTGGGGGTCGAACCCGCCTATCTGGCGCGCGGCGCGGAGACCGTTCTCGTCGAGGCATTGCAGGCTGCGGCGTCGCGCAGCGAGGGAACGGCCGCCGGGCTTGCTCCTTCCGAGATCGCGCGCGCCGAGGAACTCGCCACCCGGCTGCCTGGCTGGGCCCGGCTGGTGGCGCGCCAGGCCGAGGAAATCGCCCGGCTGCAAGAGACGGTCGCCGGGCTCTCGGACCGGTTGAGCCACGACCCCTTCCTTGCCGAGACGATGCACGACATCCTCTCCTCGGCGGCGGCAATCCGCTCGACCGCCAGTATCCTGGCGGGCACGCCCGACCTGGAGGCGGACTGGCGCGCGCGCTTCCAGAACAACCTGCTGAGCGATGCCCGGCGCCTGTCGCAGACCTCGGCGGCGCTGCTTGCGCATTTCGACCAGTCTGCGCGCTCCTCCCCGGGCTATCTGACCGCATCCGAGGCAGTGGCGGGCCATGTCGCCGCGCAGGGCTACCACTTTCCCGAGATCGAGGCGGGCGCAGACCCCGAGGCGCTGGCGGCGACCGAGCCGATGACGGGCGACGGCGCGGCGCGGGCGCTGCTGGCAGAATGCCTCTTGCGCTATGCGGAGGATGCGCGGCGGATGCCGCTTGCAGACTTCGCAGAGGCAGCGGCGGCCTGCGGCTGGGATCCGGGGGTGCTGGCGCAGCACTTCGGTGTCGGCGCGGATGCGGCGCTTCGCCGTCTCGCCTCGCTGCCGCCGCAGGCGGGTCGGCCAGACTTCGGTCTCGTGTGCTGCGACGGCTCCGGCACGCTCACGCTGCGCAAGCCGCTGCCGGGGCTGCCGCTGCCGCGCTTCGGCGCCGCCTGCCCGCTGTGGCCGCTCTACCAAGCGCTGATCCGTCCGGGGCTGCCGCTGGCAGAGACCGTCGAGATGCCCGACGGGTTGCGCCTCCGGGCACATGCGGTGTGCCTGCCGCGCGGCGGCGGCTTCGGCGCCGCAGCGGTGGTGGAGGTGACGATGCTGCTGCGCTTCGCCGCCGGGCAGGAGGGCGCGGCGCGGCCGGTGGGCACGAGCTGCCGGGTCTGCCCGCGCACCGGCTGTGCTGCGCGCCGCGAGCCCTCGATCCTGCGCGTGGGCGGCGATACCTCGGACTGAACGCGCATGCCACCGCGCCGCCGCGCGATCCTGTTTTGACTTGCGCAGGATTCCACGCATTATGGCGGCAAATGCAGCGTCCAGAGACTGCATCACAGAACAAAGGGGGGAGACCGGTGGATGGGCAAGCATGTCCTTCTGATCGAGGATGAACCGAACATCGCCGAGGCGATCCGCTTCATTCTCGAGCGCGACGGCTGGCAGGTCTCGACCCATGCGGACGGCCAGGACGCCGTGCGCGTGGTGCGCGAGGCGGGCCCCGATGTGCTGGTGCTCGACGTGATGCTGCCCAACCGCAGCGGTTTCGACATCCTGCGCGAGCTGCGCGCCGATGCGGCGCTCTCGGCGCTGCCGGTGCTGATGCTGACGGCCAAGGGCCAGAGCCGCGACCGTGAACAGGCCGAGGCCTGCGGTGTCAACTGCTTCATGACGAAGCCCTTCTCGAACCAGGAAGTGCTCGCCACGGTGCGGGCACTCTCGGGCGGATGAGCGAGCGGCGCCGACCGGGGCTGTTCGTTGAACAGCAGAGCTACCGCCGGCGCCGCCTGCGCGACGCGGCGCGGCTCTTGCCGGTGGTGCTCGCCGTTCTGGTGGCCGTTCCAGCCTACTGGCTCGCAGACGACGGCACGGCGGGCGGCACCGGCACGCGCAACGTGGGTCTCTATCTCTTCGCGGTCTGGGGCGTGGCAGTGGCTGCGGCAGCGCTGCTTGCGCTGGCGCTCGGCGACGACCCCGACGAGGAGGGCTGAATGGTCGCCTTCGATCAGCTCGTGCTGGTCTGCACGGGCTATGTTGCCTTCCTCTTTCTCGTGGCCTTCGCCGCGGAACGGCAATCGGGCCTCTCGGGGCGCGGCTGGCTGCGCTCGCCGGTGGTCTACACGCTCTCGCTCTCCATCTATTGCACGGCCTGGACCTTCTACGGCGCAGTCGGTTACGCGGCGCGCTCGGGGCTCGAGTTCATCACCATCTATCTCGGCCCCACCATCGTCTTTGTCGGGTGGTGGTGGCTGCTGCGCAAGCTGGTGCGCATCGGGCGAAGCCAGCGCGTGACCTCGATCGCCGACCTCATCTCGGCGCGCTACGGCAAGTCGAATGCGCTGGGCGTGGTGGTGACGCTGCTCGCCGTCGCGGGCACCACGCCCTACATCGCACTCCAGCTTCAGTCGGTCACGCTGTCGTTCAGCGCCATCTCGGCGGGGGCGACCGAGGACTGGATGCCGAGCGACAGCTCGGCCATGGGTTTCTGGGTGGCGGCGGGGCTTGCCTTCTTCACCATTCTCTTCGGCACCCGCAACCTCGATGCGAACGAACAGCACCTCGGCGTGGTGATGGCTATCGCGGTGGAGGCGGTGGTCAAGCTCGTGGCCCTGCTCGCGGTCGGGATCTTCGTCGTCTGGAACGTGGCGGGCGGCATCGGCCCGGTACTCGACCGCATCGACGCCTCGCCGATCGCGCTCTGGGCGCCCGCCGAAGGGCGCTGGCTGCCGCTCATCTTTCTCTCCGGTGCGGCGGTCATCTGCCTGCCGCGCATGTTCCAGGTGATGGTGGTGGAGAACGCCGACGAGCGCCACCTCGCCACCGCCTCATGGGCCTTCCCACTCTACCTGCTGGCGATGAGCCTCTTCGTGGTGCCGATCGCGGCGGTGGGGCTGGCGGAGTTGCCGCCGGGCTCCAACCCCGACCTCTTCGTGCTCACCCTGCCGCTCGCCTTCGACCGGCAGGGGCTGGCGCTGCTCGCCTTCCTCGGCGGCTTCTCGGCGGCGACCTCGATGGTGATCGTCGCCGCCATCGCACTCTCGACGATGATCGCCAACCACATCCTGATGCCGCTCTGGCTCAATGCCGTCTCGCGCGGCCCTACGCCGCCCGACGACATGCGCAGCGTGGCGCTACTGGCGCGGCGCGTCTCGATCGCGGGCGTCCTGGCGATGGGCTATGTCTATTACTACTACACCGGCGGATCGGCGGCGCTGGCGGCGATCGGGCTCATCGCCTTCGTCGGCGTGGCGCAGGTGCTGCCATCACTCGTCGGTGGGCTTTTCTGGCGTGGCGCGGCGCTCAACGGAGCCGCGGCGGGGATCCTGGCGGGCTTCGGGCTGTGGCTCTACACGCTCTTTCTGCCCAGCTTCGGCGATTCCTTGGTCATGCCCGCCTCGGTGATCGCCGACGGGCCCTTGGGCATCGAGTGGCTGAAGCCGCAGGCGCTCTTCGGCACCGGGGGGGACGATGCGCTGGTGCATGCGCTGTTCTGGAGCCTCGGGGTGAACACGCTCCTCTTCGTGGGCATCTCG
>PHEG01000099.1:0-554 GCA_002842835.1 Alphaproteobacteria bacterium HGW-Alphaproteobacteria-2
CGGCGGGCGCGCGATACATGCGCGCGAAGAGGAAGGTGCGGATCTGCGCGAGCTGCACGCGCAGACCGTCCGAGAAGCCCACAACCGGATGGCCAAGGGTGCGCAGCGCCGCCGCGTCGCGTGGTGCCGCTGCGGCGAGGCGGCGGCGGCCCTCCTCCAGCACGTCGCCCACCATGGCGCCGAAGACGCGGCGCAGCGCCTCGTGGCGGCGGCGGATCGGGTCGGTGCCGGGGTAGCGGCGGTCCACCTCGGCATAGGCATCGCCGACGAGCGGCAGCGCTGCGGCTTCCTTGTCGGTGAAGAGCCCGGCATAGAGCCCGTCCAGCAGGTCATGGTTGTTGTAGGCGATGTCGTCGGCGATGGCGGCGACCTGCGCCTCGGCGCTGGCGTGGGTATGGAGTTCGAGATCGTGGCGCGCGGCGTAGTCGGCCAGCGCGGCGGGCAGCGGCGGCGCCACCGGGCCGTTGTGCTTGGCGATGCCCTCCAGCGTCTCCCAGGTCAGGTTGAGCCCGTCGAAGGCGGCATAGTGGCGCTCCAGCGCGGTGACGATGCGG
>PHEG01000099.1:683-9014 GCA_002842835.1 Alphaproteobacteria bacterium HGW-Alphaproteobacteria-2
GGGTCGCAGGCGTGGGATGCGAGGGGGGCGGTTGCCGGGCTCATGGTGCCTGCATATATTACCCCAGGTAACGAAGGAAACGCGAAAGCAGCCATCCATGAACCTGACCCTGCCGCCCAAGGTGACCGACCGCGCCTTCGAGCGCCTCGCCGAGATCAACGCGGGCGCCGATGCTCCGCGAGCTCTGCGCGTCGCGGTTGAGGGGGGCGGCTGCTCGGGCTTCCAGTATGCCATCGACCTCGACGCCCCGGGGGCGGAGGATCTGGTGCTCGAAAGGGATGGCCAGCGCGTGGTCGTCGATCCGGTCTCGCTGCCGTTTCTGGCGAATGCGGTGATCGACTTCAGCGAGGAACTGATCGGCGCGCGCTTCGTCATAGACAACCCGAACGCCAGCTCTTCCTGCGGCTGCGGCACCTCGTTCTCGCTCTGAGCACACAACATCTGGGCTTGCCCCGGGGGGTGCTGCGCAGATACTGTCCGCATACCCCCAGGTGGTCCATGCGCATCGCGACCTTCAACATCAACGGAGTCAAGGCGCGGCTGCCGGTCGTGCTCGACTGGCTGGGCGAGGCGGCGCCTGATGTGGCGCTCCTGCAGGAGATCAAGTCCACCGACGAGGCCTTCCCGCGCGGCGAGATCGAGGATCTGGGCTACCGGGTCGAAACCCATGGCCAGAAGGGCTTCAACGGCGTGGCCATCCTCTCGAAGCTGCCGCTCGAGGATGTGCGCCGCGGCCTGCCTGGCGATGCCGGAGACGAACAGGCACGCTGGATCGAGGCCAGTGTGGGCGGCGCGCTCCCGGTGCGCGTGGTCGGGCTCTACCTGCCCAACGGCAACCCCGCGCCGGGGCCGAAATTCGACTACAAGCTCGACTGGATGGCGCGCATGCGCGCGCGCGTGGCCGAATTGCTGGCGCTGGAGGAGCCACTGGTTCTGGCGGGCGACTACAACGTGATCCCGCAGCGCGAGGATGCCGCGCGCCCGGAGAAATGGGCCGAGGATGCCCTGTTCCTGCCGGAGTCGCGCGCCGCTTTTCGCCGCCTTCTGCACGCAGGGCTTACGGAAGCGTTTCGTACGGTGGAGCCCGGTCCGGGGCATTACACTTTCTGGGACTATCAGGCAGGGGCCTGGGAAAAGGGCAACGGCATCCGCATAGACCACGCGCTGCTAAGCCCGCAGGCGGCCGATCTGCTGCGCGACTGCCGCATCGAGGCGGCGCTGCGCGGGCGAGACAAGCCGTCGGACCATGTGCCCCTCTGGCTGGAGCTGGCCGTCTGAGACGGTAACAGATTCTTCATCGTGCGGGCTCCACAACGGAGGGGCGCACCTGGGAGAGGCGATGCAGGAGGGCAGCACCTCGCGGGATCGGCGGGCGCGTCTCGACGCGCTGGAGCGGAAGTATTCTCCCGCCGGACGGATGCAGCGTTTCTGCACGGGACGGCTCAACCTGCTGTGGCTGCGCTTGGTCTACGAGGTCGCGGGCGGCGGGCTGGTCGCGCTCTTCGTGTCCCCGGCCCTCGGTCTTCTGGCCTTCGCCGTCGCGATCTCGGGCGAGTTGTTGGAGACGGGCATCATCCTCTGCCTGCGCCGCTGGGGTCGGCTCCATGACGAGCCGCGCCGGGCCAGCCGCTGGCTGACCGTCGGCTCCATTGGCTGGGCGTCGGGCATCTCTGGCGCGGTCTTCGTCATCTGGGTCGGCGGCGGCGAGTCGATGTGGGTCTTCGCGCTCACCTTCCTCGCCGCGGGGACGATCAATGCCCATCTTGTGGGCAACCTGCACCGGCCCTCGCTGATGGTGAAGCATCTGATCTTCACCGTCGTGCTGCTGGCGCTCTTCGTCTACGAGTTTCTCTCGGGGGCAGAGGATCTGCGCATCCTCGGCATCTATGCCTCGGCCAGCGTGATCATCACGCTCACGCTCTTCGGCATGTTCTACCGGCTGCATCTGCAGAACGACAAGCGCCACCAGGCCGAGCGTGAACTGATGGAAGCCAACATCGCGCAGGAGGAGAGCAACGAGCGGCTGCGCCTCTCGCGCGAGGATCTGCGCGCCGCCGTTGCCGCGGCGCAGGAACTCGCGCAGCGTGCCGAGACCGCGAACGAGGCCAAGTCGGAGTTCCTGGCCACCATGAGCCACGAGATCCGGACGCCGATGAACGGCATCGTGGCGATGGCCGAGATCCTGCGCGACACCGGGCTGACGCCCGAGCAGGCCTCGATGATCGAGACGATCGACCGCTCGGCGATCGCGCTCATGGGGATCATCAACGACGTGCTGGATTTCTCGCGCATCGAGGCCGGGCGGCTTCAGGTCGCGCGCGAGGCTTTCGCGCCAGCGCGCATGGTGGACGACGTAGCGCGCCTGATCGAGCCGATGGTGCGCGCCAAGGGGCTCGAGTTCCGCCACGCCGCCGGGATCGGCGAGGACCTGCGGCTTGTCGGCGATGACGCGCGCCTCAGGCAGGTGCTGGTCAACCTGCTGGGCAATGCGGTGAAGTTCACCGAGTCTGGCTTCATCGAGTTGCGCGCCGACGTGCAGCCGCAAGGCGATCTGGCGCAGCTCAACCTCACGGTGGCCGACTCTGGCGTCGGTATCGCCGAGCAGGATTTCGAGCGCGTGTTCCGTGCCTTCGAGCAGGTGGATGGCAAGCTCACACGCAGCCACGGCGGCACCGGGCTGGGGCTGGCCATCAGCCAGCGTCTGGTGAAGGCGATGGACGGCGAGATCGTGCTGGCCTCCACGCCGGGTGCGGGCAGCGAGTTCACAGTGAAGCTCATGCTCGCGCGAGCGGAGTCGACCCTCACCGCGGAGGTGCCCCGCAGCCCATCGGGCGAGCCTCTGGAACTCGAGGGCGTGCGCATCCTCGCCGCCGAGGACAACCAGACCAACCGGCTGATCATCGAGAATGTGCTCACGCGCGCCGGGGCCGATCTGCGCTGTGCCGAGGACGGGGCCGAGGCGGTTGCGGCCTACCGCGAGATGCGCCCCGATCTGGTACTCATGGACATGTCCATGCCGCGACTCAACGGGCTCGACGCCACCCGTGAAATCCGTGCGATCGAGGCGGCCGAGGGCTGGTCGCGCTGCCCCGTTCTGGCGCTCACCGCGAACGCCTTCCGCGAGGACCGCGAGCGCTGCGAGGAGGCCGGTATGGATGGCTTCCTGACCAAGCCGATCCGCCGCAGCGCGCTGATCGCGGCGCTCGCCGATGCGCTGAGCCGCCGCGCCAACCCTGCCGCCGCGCCTGACCCGGAATCGGGAAACCCGTCCGCGCCGCGCGCCGCCCGGGCAGGCTGAGCCCGCCCTGCCGCTGGGCTTTCGTGGTTGTATCCGCAGGTGTGGGGTCAGTGCCGCCCCTGGCCGCAGAGCTTCCTGCACCTATGTCGCAGGCGAGGAGGGCCGCGCATGTATCTGACGATGAATCGTTTCCGGGTCAGGCCCGGGCAGGAGGAGGCCTTCGAGGCGGTCTGGCAGCGCCGCGACAGCCACCTCAAGGAAGTGCCGGGTTTCGTCGCCTTTCACCTGATGAAGGGCGATCTGCGCGGCGATCACCGGCTCTATGCCTCGCACACGCTCTGGCAGAGCCGCGCCGCCTTCGATGCCTGGACCCGGTCGGAGGCCTTTCGCGCCGCACACCGCGATGCGGGGGCGCAGCGCGATCTCTACCTCGGCCCGCCGGAACTCGAATGCTTCGAGTCCGTGCAGGCGATCGAGGCCGGTTGACGTCGCCCGCGCCGCAGCGCAGCTTCAGTCGATGCAGAGCCAGACACGCCCCCTCGACGCCGCCGCCCACGACCGGGTCTATCGCGCGCTGCGCACGCAGATCATGCATGGCGAGATCGCGCCCGGCCAGGCGCTGACCCTGCGCGGCATCGCGCAGCGCTTCGCCGTCTCGATGACCCCGGTGCGCGAGGCGCTGCGCCGGCTGGTGGCCGAGGGCGCGCTCAGCCTTTCCTCCTCGGGCCGCGTGGCGACGCCGGAGCTGGGGCAGGAGCGGCTGGAGGAACTGGCCGCGATCCGCGCGCTGCTCGAGCCCGAACTGGCCAGCCGCGCCCTGCCGCGCGCGCATCTGGCGCTTATCGAGCGGCTCGCCGCGATCAATTCCGCCAATGCCGAGGCGCTGACCAAGGGCGATGCGACGGGTTATGTGCGCACCAATCTGGAATTCCACCGCACGCTCTACCTGCGTGCCCAGGCGCCTGCCATGCTCGCCATGGTCGAGACGGTCTGGCTCCAGACCGGGCCCACGATGCGCGCGCTCTACGCCCGGACCCGCCGCGCCGAGGCGCCGCCCTATCACCGCATGATCCTCGCCGCGCTGAAGGCGGGCGACGAGCCCGCGCTGCGCCTCGCGCTGCGCACCGACGTCATGCACGGGCTCAAGCACCTGATGGCCTGAACCCGCCCGGGTGGCATGCCTTGACAGTGCCCCGCCGACACGGAAGGAAGACCCCGGGGAGGGCCCGCATGGAACGGCGCGAGAGGATGGATGCGGCGGGTGCCGTGGGGCTCGTCGGCTTCTCGCTGCTGCTGGGGTCGAACCAGGTCATCATCAAGCTGGTTAACGAGGGGTTGCAGCCGGTGTTCTGGGCCGGGCTGCGTTCGGTCGTCGCGTTCGCCTGCCTGTGGCTTTGGCTGGCCGCCTCGCGTCGCCCGGTGCGGCTCGTGCCCGGAACCCGGGCCTCCGGTCTGCTGATGGGGGCGATCTTCTCGGCCGAGTTCCTGCTGCTGTTTCTCGCGCTCGACCTTACCACGGTCACGCGCGTGTCGGTCATCTTCTACACCATGCCTGTCTTTCTGGCCGTCGCCGGGCATTTCCTGCTGCCGGGCGAGCGGCTGACGCGGCGCAAGACGCTCGGCCTCGCGCTGGCGCTCTCGGGAACCGCCTGGGCCATTCTCGACCGGGGTGCGGGCGGTGGCGCGGGCAGCCTCGCGGGTGATCTCTGCGCGCTCGCCGCGGCGATGTGCTGGGCGGCCCTGCCGCTCGTCTCGCGGCTCACGCCGATCGGGCGCGAGAGCCCCGAAATGCAGATCGTCTGGCAGGTGATGGTCTCGGCTGGTGATCGTGGCCCTGAGTTTCGTCTTCTGGTTCCGCATGCTGGGCCGCTACCCGGCCAGCGCCGTGGCCTCGTTCAGCTTCCTCACGCCGGTCTTCGGCGTGCTGGCGGGCTGGCTGGTGCTGGGCGAGAGCGTGGGGCCGGTGATCATCGGCGCGCTCGCGCTCGTCTGCGCGGGCATCGTGCTGATCAACACCGCGCCCCGCCGCGCCGCGTGAGGTTCAGGTGCCGCAGAAGGTGACCTGCACCTCTTCCCCGGATCCTGCCGGTTCCATCAGGTCCGCCGCCTCCGGCTGGTCGTCGTAGGGCCGCGCCAGCACGTCGCAGAGCCGGTGGAAGGGCGCCAGATCGCCCGCCACTGCGGCACGGATCGCCGCTTCCACCCTGTGATTGCGCGGGATGAAAGCGGGCGAGACGGCGCGCATCGCCGCGCGCGCCGCCGTCGCATCCCGCCCCTCGGCGGCAAGCCGGGCGCGCCAGCGCGCGAGCCACTCCGCCAGCCCCTCGGGCGAGGTGAAGAGCGCGGCGAAGGGGGCAATACCGGCCTCCGATGCGGCCTGGTCGGCAAGACGGCGGAAGGTGAGGGTGAAATCCGCGCTCCCCGCCTCCATCAGCGCCAGCAGGTCCTGCGCGAGGTCCATGTCGCCCTCGCGCACCTCTGCCAGGCCCAGCTTGGCGCGGAAGCGCGCTTCGAGTGCCGCACCGTAGATGTCGTAGAAGGCGTCGATTTCGGCCTTCGCGGCTTCCACGGCGGCCTGGCTGTCCGCGTCAATCAGCGGCACGAGGCAGGTGGCGAGCTGCGCGAGGTTCCAGATCGCCGCGCGCGGCTGGTTGCCCCAGGCATAGCGCCCGAACCGGTCGATCGACGAGAAGACGGTGCCGGGGTGATAGGCTGCACGAAGCCGAGCGCCATCCACTGCGCCACCAGCCGCGCCTGCGCTGCCGCCACGGCGCCGAGCAGCGCCAGCGCCGGATTCTCGGCCTCCGCGGCCTGCGGGTGGTGGCGGGCAATGGTGTAGTCGGTCAGGCGTTGCAGCGCCTCGCGGTCGCGCCGGGCGGCGAAATACTCGAAGGTTCCCACGCGCAGATGGCTCGCCGCCACCCGCGTCAGTACCGCGCCCGGCATCGGGCCGTTTTCGCGCAGCACCGGCTCGCCGGTGGTGACGGCGGCCAGCGCGCGGGTCGTCGGCACGCCGAGCGCGTGCATCGCCTCGGACACCAGGTATTCGCGGATCACCGGCCCGATCCAGGCCCGTCCGTCGCCGTGGCGCGAAAACGGCGTGCGCCCCGCGCCCTTGAGCTGGATGCCCAGTTGCGGCACGAAGCCGCCGAACTGATGCCCGGCATAGGCCTGCGCCAGCGGCTCGGCGCCGTCGGGCAGGCGGTTGCCTGCGAGGATATCGAGCCCCTCGGGTGTCGCCAGCGCCTCCGGGTCGAGGCCGAGGTCGCGCGCCAGCACCCGGTTCACCCGGATCAGCCCGGGGCGAGCCACCGGCGTGGGCGCGAGCCGCGCGAAGAAACCCTCGGGCAGGCGGGCGAAACTGTTGTCGAAGGCGAAGGCGAGGCTCATGAACGGGCTCCCACCCAGAAAGATAACGCAGGTTTCCGGGGCGGGAAGGGCGCGTTCACTGTGCTGCCACGGGAGCGGGTTGCGGCGGCTTCTTCGGAGCCTTGCCGTTTGGGTAGACGAGGCCCGCCGAGATCACCAGCTTTGCGGCATCCTCCACGCTCATGTCGAGAAAGATCACATCCTTCGCTGGCACGAAGAGCAGGAAGCCCGACGTCGGGTTGGGCGTGGTCGGCAGGAAGACCGAGAGGACGCGCTCCTCCACCGGCACCTTGGCGCGCAGCTCGTGCTTGGCATCGGTTGAAACGAAGGCGATGGCCCAGATGCCGCGACGCGGGTATTCGACGAGGCAGGCCTTCTCGAAATTCTTGTCGGACTGGCTCAGCACCGTCTCGGCGATCTGCTTGAGTCCGGAGTAGAGCGAGCGCACGACCGGCATGCGGTCCACCAGCCGCTCGCCCCAGTGGATGAACGACCGACCGATCAGCCCCTTGCCGATCCAGCCGACGATGACGGCGAAGACGAGGAAGATCAGCACCCCGATGCCGCGCACGTCGAAGCCGATGTATTGCGAAGGCTGGTATTGCTGCGGCACCCAGGGCAGCACCCAGCCGTCGATCAGCCCGGCGGCCCACCACACCAGATAGAGCGTGAGCCCGATCGGCGCGATGATCACGATGCCGGTGAGGAAGTTGCTGCGCAGTTTCGCCAGCATCCCGGGCCGGTGCGGGCGCGGGGCTTCGGGTGTGTCGGCGTCGGTTTCGCTTTTCATGCAATGTGTCCCGGACCCGCTTGGAATCTAGGCGCGCGCAGGCGCCGATACAACAGCTACCGCGGCAAGCTCGCCCCGCAAGCAGCCGTGAATGGTGGCTGCTAACATGCTGATTTTTTGTAACTTTGGCGAGACAATCTCTTGACGTGTGGCGGCCCGCGCGACAGATTTTTTACACAAGAAGAAACCGGAGGTATCGCCATGACACAGGCAACCGAAACCGAACTCTTGCTGAAGGGCTACGGGCTGACCACCGCCGAGATGATCTACCGGCTGCCCGATCACCGCAGCGTTCTCAACAGCTTCGTCTGGCAAGACTATGATCTTGCACCGGACTATCCGCGTCTCTTCCGCTTCATCGAGTTCTGGCAACAGGAAATCGAGGGCCCGCTGCATTCGGTGCGGTTCACCCACCGGAGGCTGATCGCCCCGGGCGAGTGGCGCAACGTGTCGGGGGAGTTCACCCTGCACTGAGGCGAGCGCGAAGAAAGGAAAGACACGTCGCGGGCCGCCGCATGATGAACAAGAGACCCCGGCTCAGGCCGGGGGAGCCGCACGCGCCAGATGACACCCCGTCGCGCCACACTGCTGTCCGCCGTGCCCGCTCTGGCGGTCCGCCTCTCGCAATGCCTGCACGTGCAACTTCAGGCAAAGGGGCCATTTCCAACCCCGCGGCGGCGCGCTAGAGAGGCGGGCAAAAGGATCCCCGCCCATGCCCGACCAGCCGGACCGGCCGCAGATATATCTCGTCACGCCACCCGCATTCGCGCCCGAGGTCTTCGCGTCCCGGCTCGCCGCGGTGCTCGATGCGCATCCGGTCGCGTGCCTGCGACTGGCGCTGGCCACGCCCGACGAGGCGGCGATCCTGCACGCTGCCGACCGGCTCCGCGAGATCGCCCATGCCCGCGACGTGCCGCTGGTGATCGACAGCCAT
>PHEG01000100.1 GCA_002842835.1 Alphaproteobacteria bacterium HGW-Alphaproteobacteria-2
GCCAGCCGCTCGACTTCGTCATAGTCGATCAGGCTGTCCTGGCGGCGCACGCCGTATTGCACCGCATGAAACCACTTGCCCGAGAGGTTGGGCGCCGCGCCATGGGTCAGGTGCCCGCCGGAGGCGAGGTTCATGCCGAGGATCGTGTCGCCTGGCTTCAGCAGCGCGAGGTTCACCCCCTGGTTCGCCTGGCTGCCCGAGTTGGGCTGGACGTTGGCGAAGCCGCAGCCGAAGAGCCGCTTGGCACGCTCGATGGCCAGTTCCTCGGCCACATCGACGAACTGGCAGCCGCCGTAATAGCGCCGGCCCGGATACCCTTCGGCGTATTTGTTCGTCATCACCGAGCCCTGCGCCTCGAGCACCGCGCGGCTGACGATGTTCTCCGAGGCTATCAACTCGATCTCGTCGCGCTGGCGGCCCAGTTCGCCGCGGATCGCCTCGGCAAGCTCGGGGTCGCGGGTGGCGAGGGCTTCGCTGAAGAAGCCGCTGTCGCGGTGGGGTGCGGTCATGGCGTGTCTCCCGGCGCAAGGGGCTGCGGATGCGCCGCTATGTAGCCCGGGCCGCGGCGGGGCAACACCCGAAAAGCGACGGCTGCGGCGATGCGGGCGGCACCGGTGCGGCGGTCCTCGGCCCTTGTCATCCGCGGGCAGGCACGCGATGAAGGATGTTGGGCAGAGGGATGGTGCCGTGGCGCGGATGATCGCCTTCGTGGCCAGTACGGGCGAGATGGCGCAGGCGGCGCTCGCCCGGCTCGTGGAGCGTTACGGCAATGCGCCGCCCGAGACCGCCGGGGTGATCGTGGCGCTGGGCGGCGACGGCTTCATGCTCCAGACGCTGCACGCGACCGAGTCACTGCCGGTTCCCGTCTACGGCATGAATTGCGGCACCGTGGGCTTCCTGATGAACGAGTTCACCGAGGACGGACTCATCGAGCGGCTGGCCGCAGCCGAGACGGCGCGCATCAATCCGCTGCGGATGCGCGCGGAGAGCCCCACGGGCGAGGTGCACGAAGCGCTGGCAATCAACGAGGTCTCGCTGCTGCGTGCGGGCCCGCAGGCCGCGAAGCTGCGTATCAGCGTGGACGGGCGGGTGCGCATGGACGAGCTTGTGTGCGACGGGGCGCTTGTGGCCACGCCGGCGGGCTCGACCGCCTACAACTTCTCGGCCCACGGGCCGATCCTGCCGATCGGTGCCGAGGTGCTGGCGCTGACCGCCATTGCGGCCTTCCGTCCGCGGCGCTGGCGTGGGGCGCTCTTGCCGCAGGGCGCGCGCGTGCGCTTCGACGTGCTGGAGCCCGAAAAGCGCCCGGTTATGGCCGATGCCGACAGCCGCCCGGGCGGCATCGTGCGCTCGGTCGAGGTAACGAGCGAGCCCACGGTCACCCACGAGATCCTGTTCGACCCGGGCCATGGCCTCGAAGAACGGCTGATCCGCGAGCAGTTCACCTGAGCCGGGGCTTGCGCGCCGCAGTGCGGCGCGCCATGTGCTGGCGGAACGAAGGAATGGGGGCACCATGGCCCTGCCCGTCAGGGAGCAGATGAAGTACTGGGGCGTCGCCACGGCGGTGTTTTTGCTGCTGCTGTGGTTTCTCGGCGACGTGATCCTGCCTTTCCTCGTCGGCGGCGCGGTGGCCTATTTCCTCGATCCAGTGGCCGACCGGCTGGAGCGCGCCGGGCTCTCGCGCGCGGCGGCGACGGTGCTGATCTCGCTGGGCGCGGCGCTGGTGGCCTTGCTGGCAGCGCTCCTGCTTGTGCCTGTCGCAGTGCGCCAGCTTGCTGATCTCGTAGCTGCGGCGCCAGAAATTTCCCGCAGCGTTCAGGGTTTCCTAACCGAACGTTTCCCCTCGCTGATCGACGAGGGTTCGACGCTGCGCCAGTCGCTCGACGGGGTGGCCGAGACGATCCGCGCGAAGGGTGGAGCGCTGATCAACGGGCTGCTGTCTTCGGCTTTGAATGTGATCAACGCGCTCGTCTTTATCGTCGTGGTGCCTGTTGTGGCCTTCTACCTTCTGCTCGACTGGGACCGCATGATCGCCCGTATAGACGAGTTGCTGCCGCGCGACCATGCGCCGGTTATCCGGCGCCTGGCGGGCGAGATCGACCGGGTGCTGGCCGGATTCGTGCGCGGGCAGCTCTCGGTGTGCATGATCCTTGGCGCGGCCTACGCGCTGGCGCTGATCGTGGTCGGGCTGAAATACGGGCTGGTGGTCGGGCTGGTCGCCGGGCTGCTGACGTTCATTCCCTATGTCGGCTCGATCGTGGGCGGCACGCTTGCGATCGGGTTGGCGCTGTTCCAGTTCTGGGGCGAGCCGTGGATGATCGGCATTGTCGGCGCGATCTTCGTTGCCGGGCAGATGGTCGAGGGAAATTTCCTGACACCGAAGCTCGTCGGCGGCTCGGTCGGGCTGCACCCGGTATGGCTTCTGTTCGCGCTCTCGGCGTTCGGCACGCTGTTCGGTTTCGTGGGCATGCTGGTGGCGGTGCCAATGGCCGCCATGCTGGGGGTGCTGGCGCGCTTCGCCGTCGAGCAGTACCGCGAGGGGCGGCTCTACCGCGGGCTCGTCCCGCCCGACGATGACTGAGCCCGGGCTGCGGCAACTGACCTTCGATCTGCCCGTGCGTCCGGCACTTGGGCGGGAGGATTACTTCGTCTCGCCCGCCAATGCGCTGGCAGTCGCGGCGCTGGAGCGCTGGCGCGACTGGCCGAGCGGGCGCATGGTGCTCTCTGGCCCTGAAAGCGCGGGAAAGACTCATCTTGCGCATGTCTGGGCCGCCGAGACCGGCGCGGTGATCGCCACCGCGGCGGAACTGACCGAGGCCGATCTGCCTGCACTCGCCGAGCGCGCGGCGGTGGTGGAGGACATCGACCGCATCGCCGGGCGGCAGGCGACCGAGACGGCGCTCTTCCATCTGCTCAACATGGCGGCCGAGGCGGGCGGCCCGCTCCTGCTCACTGGCAGCGGACGCCCGGCGCACTGGCCCTTCGCGCTCGCCGATCTGGCGAGCCGGGTGCAGGCGATGCCCGTCGCGTCGCTCGACGCGATGGATGATGCGCTGCTTTCGGCCCTTCTCGCAAAACTCTTTGCCGACCGGCAGCTTGCGGTCTCTCCGGGCGTCATCTCCTGGATGGTGCGACGCATCGAGCGCTCATTCGCGGGGGCACAGCGCGCGGTTGTCGCGCTCGACGCGCGCGCGCTGGCCGAGGGGCGTGCGATCACCCGCCAACTGGCGGCGGAGGTCTTGGCGCGGGCCGGGGATTGGTCCACATAAGCAACATGAAGACACTGCATCCCGGGGCCATCGAGGCCGCCATGGTCAACGCGGATTTCCTCAAGGCATCCTTTGTCGAGCCTGTAGCCGTGCCCGAGGCCGAGCTTTCCGGCCCTGGTCGCTTCTTCAACCGCGAGCTTTCCTGGCTTGCCTTCAACCGGCGTGTCCTCGAGGAAGCGACGAACCCGCGCGTCCCGTTGCTCGAGCGGGTGCGCTTCTTGTCGATATCGGCTACCAATCTCGACGAGTTCTACACCGTTCGCGTGGCGGGCCTTCGCGAGCTGGCGCGGGCGGGCAACACGACCCCCGCCGCCGATGGGCGGAGCCCGGTCGAGCAGCTCGCGCTGATCGATGGTGATGCGCGGCGGCTCATGACTACGCAGCAGGCGGTCTGGGCGGGGCTGCGGCGCGAGCTTGAGGCGCATCGCATCAGCCTGCTTACCCGAGCGAAGCTGACCGCGGGTGACCGACGGATGCTGGAGAGCCATTTCATGGAACGGGTGTTCCCGGTGCTCTCGCCGCTGGCGGTGGACCCGGCGCACCCGTTCCCCTTCATCCCCAATGCGGGCTTTGCTTTGGCTTTGCAGATGGAGCGCCGCGGCGACGGACGCAAATTGCTGGCGCTGCTGCCGATCCCGGGGCAGATCGCACGCCTTGTGGAGTTGCCTTCGGGTCGCGACGGACGGCGGCGTTTCCTGCCGCTCGAGGAGGTTCTGCTGGAGCATCTGGGCGATCTCTTCCCGGGCTACGCGCTCAAGGGTCACTGCGCCTTCCGTGTGCTGCGAGACAGCGACCTCGAGGTGGAGGAAGAGGCCGAAGACCTGGTGCGCGAGTTCGAGACCGCGCTGAAGCGGCGCCGCCGCGGCGAGGTGATCCGGCTGAAGATCACCGCCGACGCGCCTTCGGCGCTGCGCGAGGTGATCGTGCGCGAGCTGCATGTGCGCCCCGACGAGGTGATCGAGCTGAAAGGCATGATCGGCATCGCCGACGTGAAGGAGCTGGTGCTCGACACGCGCCCCGACCTGCTCTGGCCTTCCTTCACGCCGCGCGTTCCCGAGCGGGTGCAAGACCATGACGGCGACATGTTCGCGGCGATCCGCCAGAAGGACATGCTGCTGCACCACCCCTACGAGACCTTCGATATGGTCATACGCTTCCTGCAACAGGCGGCGCGCGACCCCGACGTGGTGGCGATCAAGCAGACGCTCTACCGCACTTCGCGCGAGAGCCCGATCGTGGCCGCGCTCTGCGAGGCCGCGGAGGCGGGCAAGTCGGTTACCGCGCTCGTCGAGCTGAAGGCGCGGTTCGACGAGGCGGCGAACATCCTTCAGTCGCGGCGGCTGGAGCGAGCGGGCGCGCATGTGGTCTACGGCTTCATCAACTACAAGACCCACGCCAAGATCAGCACCGTAGTGCGCCGCGAGGGTGAACGGCTGGTCACCTACACCCATTTCGGCACCGGCAACTACCATCCGATCACGGCACGCATCTACACCGATCTCAGCCTCTTCACCTGCGATGCGGCGCTGGGGCGCGATGCGACGCGCATCTTCAACTATGTCTCGGGCTATGCCACGCCGCCGAAGCTCGAGAACCTCGCCATCTCGCCGCTGACGCTGAAGAGCCGGTTGCTGGAGCTGATCGGGGCGGAGGCCGATCATGCGCGGGCGGGCCGACCGGCGGAGATCTGGGGCAAGGCGAACGCGCTGATCGACCCCGACGTGATCGACGCCTTCTACCGCGCCAGCGAGGCCGGGGTGCGCATCCATCTGGTGATCCGTGGCATCCATGTCCTCGGCGGACTGGATGCCGCGTAACCTTGACCGGCGAGTGGAGACGCTTGTGGAGATCACCAACCCCACCGTACATGCCCAGATCATGAGCCAGATCATGGCCGCCAACCTCGCTGACGAGGCACAGAGCTGGGTGCTTCAGCCGGACGGGAAGTATCTGCGCCACATTGTCGCCGATGGCGCGCCGCTCTTCGACTGCCACCGCTTCTTCATGGAAAACCCGTCGCTTTCGGGACGGGGAAGCGCGGGCGCGAAGGACGCGCCGAAACTCGTGCATACCCAGGACTGAGCGTAGGTTTTCGCTTGGCTGTAACTGCCCACGGCGTCTATCGTTCTCACGGCCGTGTGACAGACGGCCTGCGAAGGCGTTTGCCGGACATCCGGCCAGGAAGGAGAGAGTGATGGGCAAGAGGGACGAACTGATCGCGCGCTATGCCGACGATCTGCGCAGCAAGTGCGGGGTGGAGCCGGACATGGGTCTGCTGACCAAGGTGACGGTCGGCTGCGGCCCTTCGATCTACAACGCCGACTCGGCGACGGTCGCGGCTGGCCAGGCGGGCGAGGTGGATACGGTGAA
>PHEG01000101.1 GCA_002842835.1 Alphaproteobacteria bacterium HGW-Alphaproteobacteria-2
CGCCGCTCTGGCCCGCGGCGAGCAGGCGCGCCTCGCGCGCAGCCCCGTCGGGGTCGTCGGCGCGCAGCAGCGCATGGGCATATTCCAGCCGGAGCCGCGGTGCGAGCGGCCCGCCCGCCGCGACGAGCCGTCCGTAGCGTTCCGCCGCGAGGCCGTAGTCGCCGGCCTCCAGCGCGGCCCGCGCGGCCTGATACTCGGCACGGAAGCCCGCTCCGTCCGCATCCGGCGCGGTGCATCCCGCCACGAACGCGACAAACGCAACGAGGGCCGCGCGGAAACTGGTGCCTGAGCTCGAGCGGTTCATGTCCATATCCTCTTCTGCGCCCGGATCATGCTCACCAGACCGTGAGTATATCCTCGAAGGGATGTTGGAAATATCTGTTATTTGGCTAATAATACCGTGAATGTTCGTTATCGCGGACAATCCGTAGCCAACCCGAGCGGGTCGGGACCGCGGGCCATGCGGCACAGCAGGAGAAGGCATATGCGGATCAGGGCCTTGCTGCTGGCATTCGGGCTATGGGCGGGGGCGGGCAGCGCCTCGGCGCAGGTGGCTCTCGACCTGCGCGACGCCAATTTGCGCGACTTCGTGCAGATCGTGGCCGAATCGACCGGGCGCAGTTTCATCCTCGATAGCCAGGTGCAGGGCAATGTCACCGTCTTCGCACCCGGCACACTCAGCCCCGAGGCGGTCTACGAAATATTTCTCAACGTGCTCGAGCTCAACCGCCTGACCATCGTCGAGGGCGACGAGGCCGACCGCATCGTGCCGATCGACATCGCGCGCGAACTGGCGCCCGGCAGGATGGGTGCCAACCTGGGCGGCGCCTTCGAGACGCGGCTCATCCAGGTGCATAACATCCCCGCCGAGGAGGTGGCCGAGGTGATCCGCCCGCTCCTGCCCTCCGAGGCGGTGCTGACCGTGGTGCCGAAGGCCGGGCAGATCATCCTCTCGGATCGGCGTGAGAACTTCGAACGCATCGCGCGGCTGGTGCAGCGGCTCGACCTGCCCCGCAGCCGCGGCGCGATCGAGACGATCCGGCTCTCGCATGCCGGTGCGGCGGAGCTTCTGCCGGTGATCCAGTCACTCGGCATCCTGCCCGCGGGGGCGAGCCTTTCCGCCGATCCGCGGGCCAATGCCATCATCGCATCGGGCCCGCCCGACTTTCTCGACGACCTGCGCGATCTGGTGCGCCAGCTCGACCTGCCGCAGCGCAGCATCGCCACCAGCGTGGTGCAGCTCAACTATGCCGAGGCCGAGTCGCTCGTCGAGGTGGTGCGCGAGAGCTTCGGCGGCGGCGCGCCAGCCGAGGGAGGCCTGCCCGCGGGCAGGCCCATCATCGTCGCCGAGCCGCAGCGCAACGTTCTGATCGTCTCGGCCCCTGCCGACCGCATCGGGCTCATCACCGATGCGATCCGCGCGCTCGACACGCGCCCTTCGCAAGTCCTGATCGAGGCGGTGATCTTCGAGTTGTCGGTGGAGAATTTCTCCGATCTCTCGGTGCAGTTCGGCGCCGTGCTCGACGAGGCCATCGTCGGCGGTGTGGAGTTCTCGCTTGCCGGGCGGCCCACGCTGACCGGGCTCGTGACCAGCGTGCTGCAGGGCGGCAACCTCGTCAGCCCCGGTTCGGGCGGGTTTCTCGGCGGGTCCGAGCGGGTGGGCGATGTGGGTTTCGCCGGGTTCCTTTCTGCACTCACCTCGCAAAGCTCCACGCGGCTGCTCTCGACTCCCTCGATCCTCACTCTCAACAACCAGGAGGCCGAGATCGTGGTGGCGCAGAACGTGCCGTTCGTCACCGGCAGCTTCGCGACGGTGGGCGACAGCGCGGTGCCCGAACGGCCGTTCCAGACCATCGAGCGCCAGGACGTGGGTCTGACGCTGCGTGTGACGCCGCAGATCTCGGCGGACGACGCCGTGCGCCTCGCCATCGCGCAGGAGGTTTCGAACCTCACCAATTCCGCCTCCGCGGCGGGCGGCGAGATCACCGCCAAGCGCACGCTTTCCACCAATGTTCTGGTGCGCAACGGGCATGTGATCATGCTGGGCGGCCTGCTGGAGGACGGTTCGGGCTCGGCCGAGCAGAAAGTGCCGGGGCTGGGCGACACGCCGATCATCGGGCGGCTCTTCCGCGGTCGCAACGTCAGCGAGAACCAGCGCATCCTGCTGGTGATGCTGCGCCCGCGCATCCTGGGCGACGATGCCGATGCCGAGCGTGCCACGCGCGCGCTGGTGCGCGAGGCGCAGCGGGTGAGTGCCGCGATCGAGCCACGCGACGACGGGCGTTTCCCGCGCCTGCGCCGCTCGCGCTTTCCCTTCGACGGGGCCAATCTCAACCAGCCCTTCGACGCGGGCTTCATCGACGACATGGCGCGCGAGCGGCAGTTCCCGCCGCTGCCGTCGCCCATCGAGTTCCGCTGAGATGGGGGCGCCGCCGCTGCCCTACGGCTTCGCGCGCGACGAGCAGGTGGCGCTGGCCGAGGGGCGGCTCATAGCAGGGCCCGGCGCCACGGTCTTCGGGCTGCGCGAGGCGCGGCGGCGCGGCGGCGCGGGGTTGGCGCCCGAGCGGCTCGACGCCGCTGCCTTCGAGGTACGGCTCGCACAGCTCTACCAGGCTGGAGGGGGCGAGGAGGCAGGCGAGGACTCGCTGAGCTTCGATCTGGAAGAGCGCGATGCGCAGGGCGGGCCGCGCGATCTGCTGGAGGATGCGGCCGAGGCGCCGGTCATCCAGCTCGTGAACCAGCTTCTGCGGCGGGCGATCCGCGCGGGCGCGTCGGACCTGCATGTCGAGCCGCACGAGGGCGGCTTGCGCGCCCGGCTGCGCATCGACGGCATGTTGCAGACCGCGCTCGACCGCGCCGACGTTCCGGTGCGCCGCGTCGTCTCGCGGCTCAAGGTGATGGCGGGCCTCGATATTGCCGAGACCCGGCTGCCTCAGGACGGGCGCATCGCGCTGCGCCTCGGCGGGCGGGCGATCGACCTGCGGGTGTCCACGCTGCCCGGCCATTACGGCGAGCGGGTGGTGATGCGGCTGCTCGACCGCGCGGCGGGGTTGATGCCGCTCGACGCGCTGGGGCTGCGCCCCGAGCAGGAAGCGGTGCTCGCCCGGCTCGCGGCGCGCCCGAACGGTATCATCCTCGCCACCGGCCCCACGGGCAGCGGCAAGACAACGACGCTCTATTCGCTCCTCAGCCTCGCCAACCGCGAGGAGCGCAACATCGTCACCGTGGAGGACCCGATCGAATACGACCTGCCAGGCGTCAGCCAGAGCCAGATCAACGCCGAGATCGGCATGACCTTCGCCGCCGGTCTGCGTGCCACGCTGCGCCAGGACCCCGACATCATCCTGGTGGGCGAGATCCGCGACGGCGAGACGGCGAGCGTGGCCGCGCAGGCGGCGCTGACCGGGCATCTGGTGTTCTCGTCGCTGCACGCCAACGGCTCGCTCGGGGCGGTGATCCGGCTGCGCGACCTCGGGCTCGACGATTTCGTCATCGCGGCCACGCTGCGCGGTATCGTGGCGCAACGGCTCTTGCGGCGGCTTTGCGCGCATTGTGCGCGCGAGGCTCCGCCGACACCGGAAGAGGCCGCAGGGTTCACGGCGGCCGCGCTGCCCGCGCCCGGTGTGCTGCGCCATGCTGAGGGCTGCGAGCGCTGCTTCGAGACGGGTTATGCCGGGCGCGTGGGCGTCTTCGAGATCGTCGAGATTGGCGAGGCGTTGCGCGCGGCGATCGACACCGGCGCCTCGGAACAGGCGCTGGTCGGGCTCGCCCTCACGCCTGGACAAACGCTCTATGGCGAGGCACTGCGGCGCGTCGCGGCGGGAGAGACGAGCCTTGCAGAGGCGCAGCGCGTGGTGGGTGACCTGTCGTGAGGGCGTTCGGGTATACCGCCTTCACCACCGAGGGAAGGCGCAAGCGCGGCACGCTGGTCGCCGAGAGCGAGGCGGCGGCCTCGCAGATGCTTCGCGCGCAGGGTCTCTTTGCCGCAGAGATTGTCGCGCGTGGGGGAGCGCGCGATACCGGGCGCAGGCGGTTCGGCAGGCGCAACCGTCTGTCGGCTGACATGCGCGCGGTCTTTACCCGTCAGATGGCGGTGCTGCTCGGCGCAGGGCTGCCCGCAGAGGCCGCTCTAGAGACGCTGCGCGCCTCGGGAGGTGTGTCGGCAATCGAGGCGGCGGCGGCCGAGGCCAAGGCCGCGCTGATGGAGGGCGAACCTCTATCGCGTGCGCTGCAGCGCGCCGAGGCAGGCTTTCCGGCCTATTTCATAGCGGCCCTGCGCGCGGGGGAGGGTTCGGGCGAGGTCGCGGCAGTGTTCGAGACGCTGGCCGACCATCTGGAGACCACCGGCGCGGATCGGGCGCAGCTGGCCACCGCGCTGGTCTATCCCGCCTTCGTCACCGTGGTGGCGCTGCTGGTGACAGGGGTTTTGATGCGCAGTGTCGCCCCCGAGATTGCCGCCATGTTCGAGACCACGGGCCGCCCGCTGCCGCCGCTCACGCGCGTGGTGATGGGAATCAGCGACTGGGTATTCGCCAACTGGCCCTGGCTTGTGGCGGCGGTGGTCGGTGCGATCGCGGGGCTGGTGCTCGCACTGCGCCGCCCCGGCGTGCGCGACAGGCTGGATGCGCTTTTGCTGCGGCTGCCTGTGGTGGGGCGGCTGGTGCGGCTGGGCGCGGCGGCGCAGTATCTGCGCACGCTGGCGCTGGTGCTCGCCAGCCGGCAGACGGTGGTGGACGCGGTATCGAGCGCGGCCGAGGTGCTGGCGATCCGCCAGCACCGGGAAGAGGCGGCAGCGCTGGCCGAGGCGGTGCGCCGCGGCGAAAGCCTGAGCCAGGGGCTGGCGCGCATGAGCCTCGTGCCGCCGGTCTGCCGCCAGCTCATCCTTGCCGGCGAGCAGTCGGCGCGGCTCGCGCGGATGACCGAGCGCGCCGCGGCGCTGGTGGAGACCTGGCTTGCCAGCGACCGCAAGCGGCTCGCGGCGATCCTCGACCCGGCGCTGATGATCGTGGTCGGCGCATTGGTGCTGACCGTGGTCCTGGCGGTGCTGCTGCCGATCCGACAACTCGACCGATTGTCGGAATTCCGTGAGTTGTCGCAAAACTGTTACCAAAGTGCAGCATTCGTGTCACTGCGCACGCATAGACGCGGGTCTGAGGTTGCCACTGGGGGCGGCCCGTCTCTGAAACATTCAGGAGCAAGTTCCATGAAATTCGTGAAACTGTCCGTTTCTGCGCTCGCGCTAACGGTTCTCGCAGCCGGTGCCGCCGCAGCGCGCGATCAGGTTCGTCTCGTCGGATCCTCGACCGTCTTCCCCTACAGCCAGGCAGCGGCGGAAAACTTCGCCAACGCGACCGGCAGCCCTGCTCCGGTAGTTGAATCGACCGGAACCGGCGGCGGCATGAAGATCTTCTGCGAGGGCATCGGCGAGGCGCATGCCGACATGACCGGCGCCTCGCGCGCCATGAAGAAGTCGGAGTACGAACTCTGCGCCAAGAACGGTGTGACCGACATCACCGAGGTGCTCATCGGCTACGACGGGCTCTCCATCGCCGTCTCGCGCGCCACGCCCTTCCAGTGGAACCTGACCGAAGAGCAGATTTACCTCGCGTTCGCGGCGCAGGTGCCGGTCAACGGCGAGTGGAAGGACAACCCCTACAAGAAATGGTCGGAGATCGACGCTTCGCTGCCCGATGTCGAAATCCTCGCCTGCTCGCGCATGCGCCAGGACGGCCCCTTCGTCGAGGCGGGCGAGAACGACAACCTGATCGTGCAGCGCCTCGAGGCCGATCCGAATGCCGTCGGCATCTTCGGCTACTCGTTCCTCTTCGAGAACCTGGACAAGCTGCAGGGCATCCCGATCGACGGCGTCGAGCCGAACCCGGAGACCATCGCCTCGTTCGAATACGGCGTGGCGCGCCCGATCTTCGTCTACATCAAGAACGCCCATCGCGGCGTGATCCCGGGCTTCAACGAGTTCATCGCCGAGTATGTCTCCGACACGGCGCTTGCCGATGGCGGCTACCAGCAGGAACGCGGCTTGACGGTGCTCTCGGCCGAGAAGCTGGTCGAGGTCCAGAAGGCGGCTCTCGACGCCGCGCCGATGGCGGCTCCGGAGAAGTAAGCTCCGGCCCGCGGCCGCCGGCCCCGGCCGGCGGCCGCTTGCAATCCTGACGCGGGGATGTCCCAATGACCGGTCTCGCCTTTCTCGTCCTCTTCGCCGCGGCGATCTTCGGCTATCTCTTCAATCGCCGCGCCGCCGAGGCGATGCTTTGGGTCGCCCTTCAGGGTCCCGTCGTGAACGCGATGGTCATGTCCGGGCTGCCCGAAGGCACGACCGAGGGACTCGACAAGGGCGCCGTCCAACTGATCCTGGCCGAGATCACCTCTGTCGCGCGCGGGCAGATCTTCGGCACGCCCGAGGACTACAAGATCGCCGCCGCCGAGCGGCTGAACGAGATCAACGCCATGGCGGGCTGGCTGATGCTCGCGGTGGTCTCTGCGCTGTCGGCGGTGGGGCTGATGATCGCCCGTGGCCGCGTCTCGGCACCCTTCCGCGCGCGTCAGGCGGTGGAGCACATCGTGCTCGGCCTGATGATCTTCTGTTCGGTGGTTGCCATCTTCACCACGCTCGGCATCATCTTCTCGCTGGTGTTCGAGAGCATCCGCTTCTTCGAGCGCGTGCCGCTGTCCGAGTTTCTCTTCGGCACCAACTGGGAGCCACAGATCCCGATCCGCGAGGACCAGATCGCCGGGGCAGGTGCCTTCGGCTGGCTTCCCGTGATCCTCGGCACCCTGGTCGTGACGGTGATCGCGATGTGCGTCTCGGTGCCGATCGGCCTCTTCTCGGCGATCTATCTCAACGAGTTCGCCTCGCCAGGCTTCCGCAAGGTGGCCAAGCCGCTGCTCGAGGTGCTCGCAGGGATCCCCACGGTGGTCTACGGCTTCTTCGCGGTCCTGACGGTTGCCCCCGCTCTGCGCAACTTCGGTGCCGACATGGGCATCCCGCTGTCGCCCAACACCGCGCTTGCCGCCGGGGGCGTGATGGCGATCATGCTGATCCCCTTCATCTCGTCCTTCGCCGATGACGCGCTGTCGGCGGTGCCGCGCTCGCTTCGCGACGGCTCGCTCGCGCTTGGCGCGACGCGCGGCGAGACGGTGACGAAGGTGCTTTTCCCTGCGGCCATACCCGGCATCGTCGGCGGGGTGCTTCTGGCGGTCAGCCGGGCCATCGGAGAGACGATGATCGTGGTCATGGCGGCCGGCATCATTGCCAAGCTGACGATCAACCCGCTCGATTCTGTCACCACCGTTACCGTTCAGATTGTGACGCTGCTGATCGGCGACACATCCTTCGACAACCCCAAGACGCTGGCCGCCTTCGCCCTCGGCCTCATGCTCTTCATCATGACGCTCGGCATCAACATCCTGGCGCTGCGCATCGTGCGCAAGTACCGCGAAATCTACGATTGAGGATCGGCATCGCCTTCCTGATGCTCTTCATCCTGGTCGGTTCGCTCGTCGGCACCGGCTGGCAGGCCTTCACGCAGACGCATGTGACACTCGAGTTCCGCGTCGATCCCCAGCGCGTCAAGGCCGAGAACCCCGCGGGCGGCAACTACCGCGTTCTGATGCAGGACGCGATGGAGGCGGCGCTGCCCGATCTTCCCGCCGCGCAGGCCCGCAAGCTCGCGTCGATCCTCTCCAACGCGGCGCAGTTCCGCCTGCGCGACATGGTGGTGGCCGATCCCTCGCTCATCGGTACAGACGTGAGCATGACGGTGCCTGTCTCCGACCCCTACGATCAGCTCAACAAGGGGCTGATCGACCGCGCGACGCCCGAGGCGAACCGGCGGCTGAAGGATCCCGAGATCGCCGCATTCGACCGGCTGGTACAGGCAGGCGCTGTGTCGAAGCCGATCAACTGGGCGCTGCTGACCAACGCGGACTCGCGCTTTCCCGAGCTTGCCGGGCTGCGGGGCGCGCTGGTGGGCTCGTTCTACGCGCTGCTGCGTCAGCGACTTCATCGAGATCAACATCAACAACCTCGCTGCGGTGCCCTCGGTGGTGTTCGGCCTGCTCGCGCTGGCGGTCTTTCTCAACTGGTTCGGGCTGCCGCGCTCGGCGCCCTTCGTCGGCGGCATGACGCTGGCGCTGATGACGCTGCCCACCATCATCATCGCCACCCGCGCGGCGCTGAAGGCGGTCCCGCCCTCGATCCGCGAGGCCGCGCTGGGGGTGGGGGCCTCGAAACAGCAGGTGGTCTTCCAGCATGTGCTGCCGCTGGCCATGCCGGGCATCCTGACCGGCACGATCATCGGCCTCGCCCAGGCACTGGGCGAGACGGCGCCGCTTCTGCTCATCGGCATGAACGCCTTCATCACCGCCGCGCCCTCGACCCCGTTCGATGCGGCTACGGCGCTTCCGACGCAGATCTTCATCTGGGCGGACAGCCCCGAGCGCGGCTTCGTCAGCCGAACATCGGCCGCGATCCTCGTGCTGCTCGGGTTCCTGGTCCTGATGAACGCGGTTGCGATCTATCTGCGCAACAAGTTCGAACGCAAATGGTAAGGTCCGGGGGGCCGCAATGAACGACATGCGACTGACGGAGAGAACCGTGGACAGCCAGAAGCCCAAGATCGCGGCGCGCAAGGTGCAGGTCTTCTATGGCGACACCCATGCCATCAAGGATGTGGATGTCGATATCCTCGACAAGACCGTGACCGCCTTCATCGGGCCGTCGGGCTGCGGCAAGTCCACCTTTCTGCGCTGCCTCAACCGGATGAACGACACGATCGACATCTGTCGCGTCGAGGGGGACATCCTGCTCGATGGAGCGGACATCTACGACAAGCGCGTCGATCCCGTTCAGTTGCGCGCCAAGGTGGGCATGGTGTTCCAGAAGCCGAATCCCTTCCCGAAATCGATCTACGACAACGTCGCCTACGGGCCCAAGATCCACGGCATGACCCGCAACAAGGCCGAACTCGACGCGATCGTCGAGAAGTCGCTGCGCCGCGCGGCGCTCTGGGGCGAGGTGAAGGACCGGCTCGACTCGCCCGGAACGGGGCTGTCGGGTGGGCAGCAGCAGCGGCTGTGCATCGCCCGTGCTGTCGCCACCGAACCCGAAGTGCTGCTCATGGACGAGCCCTGCTCGGCGCTCGACCCGATCGCAACGGCGCAGGTGGAGGAACTGATCGACGATCTGCGCTCGAACTTTTCGGTGGTGATCGTCACCCATTCGATGCAGCAGGCCGCACGGGTGAGTCAGCGGACAGCCTTCTTTCACCTCGGCAACCTGGTGGAATACGGCGAAACGGGGCAGATATTCACCAATCCGAAGGATCCGCGCACCGAGAGCTACATCACCGGGCGCATCGGCTGACGGCGGCGAGTGGTCACAGATCAACCCGCCTTAGCCGCAGCGCGTTGGTGATCACCGAGACCGAGGACAGGCTCATCGCCGCCGCCGCAATCATGGGCGACAGTAACAACCCGGTCACGGGATAAAGCAGGCCCGCCGCGATCGGCACGCCGAGGGCATTGTAGGCGAAGGCGAAGAACAGATTCTGCCGGATGTTGCGCAAGGTCGCGCGGGCCAGCTTGCGCGCCCGCACGATGCCCATCAGGTCGCCGCCCAGCAGGGTGATGCCAGCACTCTCCATTGCCACATCCGCGCCCGTTCCCATGGCGATGCCGACATCGGCGGCGGCCAGCGCGGGGGCGTCGTTGACCCCGTCGCCGGCCATGGCGATCTTGTGGCCATCGCGGCGAAGCTGGTCGATCAGGTCCTTCTTGGCCTCGGGCAGGACGCCCGCGCGCACCTCGTCGATGCCGAGGCTGGCGGCCACCGCCTGCGCGGTGCGCTCGTTGGCCACGATGCCGGCAAGCGCGCCGTCGACCGCGATGAACATCGCCGTCTTGCCCATCGCGCGCAAGGCGTCGGCCCGGGCCTCGGCCGCGGCGGTGTCGAGTCCCATCCCGCGCATCATCGCGCTGTTGCCGAGAGCCGTCGCCCGGCCGGAAACGCGGCCCCGCACCCCCTTGCCGGTGACCGCCTCGAACTCGGCCACCTCGCGGCGTGGGGCGCCCTGCGCCTCGGCGCCCTCGACGATCGCCTCGGCCAGCGGGTGCTCCGAGCCGCGCTCCAGTGCCGCGGCCAGCGACAAAAGCTCGGTCTCGGCGATGTCGCCAAGCGCAATCGTGTCGGTCAGCTTCGGCTTGCCCATGGTCAGCGTGCCGGTCTTGTCGACGATCAACGTGTCGACGCCGGCCATCCGTTCCAGCGCCTCGGCGTCCTTGATCAGCACGCCGGCCTGCGCGCCGCGACCTGCCGCCGTGGTGATCGAGATCGGCGTCCAGACGATGAAGGCGAAGATGGCGATGCCCACAACGGTCGGCACGAAGACCGCCGAGACCCGGTCGGCCAGCCCCTGAATGGGCGCGCGCGAGCGGCGCGCGTTCGACACCATCGCCACGATCTGCGCCAGAACGGTATCGGCGCCGACCTTGCCGGCCTCGATCACGAGGGAGCCGTTCTTGTTGATCGTGGCGCCGGTCACCGCATCGCCGGGGCCCTTTTCCACCGGCATCGACTCGCCGGTCAGCATCGACTCGTCGAGCGAGGACCGCCCCTCGATCACTGTCCCATCCACCGGCACCGCATCGCCGGGGCGGACCCGAAGCCGGTCGCCCTCGGTGATGTTCTCCAGGGGCGCGTCGTATTCGCTGCCGTCGGGCAGGATGCGCCGGGCGGTCTTCGGCGCCAGATCCAGCAGCGCGCGGATCGCGTCGCCGGTGCGTTCGCGCGCC
>PHEG01000612.1 GCA_002842835.1 Alphaproteobacteria bacterium HGW-Alphaproteobacteria-2
GCCAGCGCGCCGCCGAAGGTGCCGATGGCGCTGCGCGCGCCGGACAGGATGACGATATCGGTCATGGGCTCTCTCCCGGGGTGGATCGTTGGGCGGCAGACTGCGCTGCACCGCGGCAGGCGTCAATGCACCCCGCGCACCCTTGCCGCGGCGTCGCGGCTTCGTTACACCCCGCGCGGTCCACCCAAGACGGAGCCTCGCCGATGTCCGCCCCCCGCCCCGCGCCCCGCAAGGTCGTGCTTGCCTATTCCGGCGGCCTCGACACCTCGATCATCCTCAAGTGGCTGCAGACGGAATACGGCTGCGAGGTCGTCACCTTCACCGCCGACCTCGGACAGGGCGAGGAACTGGAACCGGCGCGCGCCAAGGCCGAGATGCTGGGGATCCGGCCAGAGAACATCTTCATCCGGGACGTGCGCGAGGAATTCGTGCGCGATTTCGTCTTCCCGATGTTCCGCGCAAACGCGCTTTACGAGGGGCTCTACCTGCTCGGCACCTCGATCGCGCGACCGCTGATCTCGAAGCACCTGATCGAGATCGCCGCCGAGACCGGCGCCGATGCCGTGGCCCAACCCCGACATACGGGTGATTGCGCCCTGGCGCGAATGGGATCTGACCAGCCGCACCAAGTTGCTGGAATTCGCCGAAGCCAACCAGATCCCCATCGCCCGCGACAAGCGCGGCGAGGCGCCCTTTTCGGTCGACGCCAACCTTCTGCACACCTCCTCCGAGGGCAAGGTGCTGGAGAACCCTGCCGAAGAGGCGCCCGACTACGTCTATCAGCGCACCGTGCACCCCGAGGACGCGCCGGACACGCCCGAATACGTGGAAATCGGCTTCGAGCGCGGCGATGCGGTGGCAATCAACGACGAACGGCTCTCCCCCGCCTCCATCCTCACGCGGCTCAACGAGCTGGGCGGGAAACACGGAATCGGGCGGCTCGACCTGGTGGAAGGGCGCTTCGTCGGCATGAAGTCGCGCGGCATCTACGAGACGCCGGGCGGAACGCTGCTGCTGGAGGCGCATCGCGGCATCGAGCAGATCACGCTCGACCGGGGCGCGGCGCACCTGAAGGACGAGTTGATGCCGCGCTATGCGGAACTCATCTACAACGGTTTCTGGTTCTCGCCCGAGCGCGAGATGCTCCAGGCGCTGATCGACCGCAGCCAGGATCATGTGACGGGCACGGTGCGGCTGAAGCTCTACAAGGGGCTCGCGCGCACGGTGGGCCGCTGGTCGGAGCACAGCCTCTACTCCGAGGCGCATGTGACCTTCGAGGAGGACGCGGGCGCCTACGACCAGAAGGACGCGGCG
>PHEG01000613.1 GCA_002842835.1 Alphaproteobacteria bacterium HGW-Alphaproteobacteria-2
GTCAGTGCCCCATGATCATGCCTTCGAGCGCGGCGCGCTCCATCGCCAGTTCCGCAAGCCGCGCCTTCACCACGTCGCCGATCGAGATGAGCCCCATCATTCGGCCCTCAGCGACCACCGGCAGATGCCGGAAGCGGCCATCGGTCATGCGCTCGAGCACCGCGTCGGAGGTGTCGTCGGGGGCACAGGTCATGATCTCGGCGGTCATGAGGTCAGAGACGGGGCCGGTCATGCAAACCGCGCCCCGCCGGCCCAGCGCCGCAACGATGTCGCGCTCCGAGAGGATGCCCTCGGCCCGGTTGCCGTCGCGCGACACCACCACCGCGCCGATGCGCTTTGACGCCAGCATCTCGGCGGCTTCCTGCACGCTGGCGGATGGCGGGATCGTCGCCACTTCGGAACTGCCCTTGGACCTCAGGATCTGGCTCACCAGCATCGCGTCCTCCCGCATTTTTCATTTTCCGTTATCAAAGGGTCACCCCGGCAGGATTTTCTGTCAAGCCGCCACGCGCCAGTGCCTCGAGTCGGGCCACTTCCCGCCTGAGCCCGCCCGCCAGCGCCTCGGCGAAGCGGTTGAGCCGCTCCACCCGCCGGTCGTCGGCATGGCGTATCAGGTAGAAGGCGCGGGTGAAGGACACTTCGCCCTCCAGCACCTTCACGAGGCCCGGATGGAAGGGCAGCGCAAAATCATGTGCCACGGCGAGCCCCGCGCCGCGCTCCAGCCAGTGAAGCTGCACGGTGACCGAGTTCGAGGCGAGCGGCACGCGCTCCACCCCCAGATCGGCAAGATAGTCGAGTTCCTTGTCGAAGATCATGTCGGCGATGTAGCCCGCCATGCGGTGCCCCGCGAGGTCGTCGCGGCTGCGCAAGGGCGGATGCGCGGCCAGATAGTCGCGGTGGCCTCGCGCTTCGAGAGGTTGAAGACCCTGGGCAGCGCAACGACCTGCACCTCGAGCCCCGGGTTTTCGGCCACGATCTGTGCCGTCACCTGCGGCAGAACATAGGTGGCACAGCCGTCGGGCGCACCGATGCGCACCGTGCCGGTCAGCCCGCGCTCGCTGCCGCGCGCCTCTTCGAGCGCACCGCTCACCGCAGCCTCGGCCCGCTCGGCATGGGCCAGAAGCCCCCGTCCCTCCTCGGTCAGCGCGTAGCCCTGCGGCGACTTCAGGAACAGCACGCGTCCCAGCGCCTCCTCCAGCCGCGCCACGCGGCGGCCCACGGTGGCCGGGTCGAGCCTGAGCGCGCGCCCCGCCCCCGAGAGCCCCTCGGCGCGCGCCACCGCAAGGAAGACGCGCAGATCGTCCCAGCGGGTCTCAGCCATGGTCTTTGCATTCCCGCAAAACCTTTTTGGCACCTTTCCTGTTTTCCCGGCAAAAACGCAAGACTACACTGGCCACGATTCCAGGACATGCGTGTGGGAGGACATGATGCAG
>PHEG01000614.1 GCA_002842835.1 Alphaproteobacteria bacterium HGW-Alphaproteobacteria-2
CCCGGACGAGACAGAGGCACGGCGCGCCGCCCGAGGGCTCTGGCAGGGCACGATGCTGCCCCCCGAGGCGCATCGCGCCGCAACCCGCGCGCAAAGCCCAGCTGCGCCGCTGGCGGGCTGCGCGATCAAGGGCAACATTTCCGCCTCGGGTCGCATCTATCATACCCCCGGACAAACCGATTATGCCCGTACCCGCATCAACGAGGAACGCGGCGAGCGCTGGTTCTGTTCCGAGGCCCAGGCGCGCGCCGCTGGCTGGCGCCGGGCCCGGAACTGAGCACGGCGCGCCGGGGCGTGCCGCAGATGGCGAGAAAGCACTTGCAATCCTGAAAACTGGTAATACGATCTTACCAATTACAGGAGCAATCCATGGACATGCCGCCCCCCGACCCCGCGATCCTCGCGCGCAAGCCCGAGATCGTGGCGCGCCTGCGCAGCATCCTGCCCGCCGACGCGGTGATCGATGACGCGCACGAGACGCGCGCCTACGAATGCGATGCCTTCACCGCCTATCGCTGTCCGCCGCTCGCCGCGGTGCTGCCGCGCTCGACCGCCGAGGTCTCGGCGGTGCTGGCCGCCTGCCACGCCATGGGCGTGCCGGTGGTGCCGCGCGGCTCGGGCACCTCGCTGGCGGGCGGCGCGCTTCCCACGGCCGATTGCGTGATCCTGGGCGTGGCGCGGCTGACCGAGGTGCTGGAGGAAGAGCACGGCTTCTTCTACGCCCCCGATCCCTCGTCGCAGCTTGCCTGCGCCATCGCGGGCAACATCGCGATGAATTCGGGCGGGGCGCATTGCCTGAAATACGGCGTGACGACGAACAACCTGCTGGGCGCCACGCTGGTGCTGATGGACGGCACGGTGATCGAACTCGGCGGCGCGCATCTCGACGCGCCGGGACTCGACCTGCTGGGGGTGATCTGCGGTTCGGAGGGACAGCTCGGCGTGGTGACCGAGGCCACGCTGCGCATCCTGCCGAAACCCGAGGGCGCGCGCCCCGTGCTGATGGGCTTCGACAGCTCCGAGGTGGCAGGCGCCTGCGTGGCCGACATCATCCGCGCCGGCGTGCTGCCGGTGGCGATCGAGTTCATGGACCGCCCCTGCATCCGCGCTTGCGAGGATTTCGCCCATGCGGGCTATCCTGATGTCGAGGCGCTGCTGATCGTCGAGGTCGAGGGATCGGAGGCCGAGATCGACCATCAACTGGGGCTGATCAAGGACATCGCGCACCGCCACGCCCCCGAGGTGCTGCGCGAGAGCGGCTCGGCGGAAGAATCCGCGCTGATCTGGAAGGGACGCAAGTCGGCCTTCGGCGCGATGGGGCAGATCAACGACTACATCTGTCTCGATGGAACGATCCCGGTCTCGGAACTGCCGAAGGTGCTGAAGGGCATCGGCGAGTTGTCTGCGCGCTATGGGCTGGGCGTGGCCCGGCGAGCATGGCGTCGGGGTGGAGAAGCGCGACCTGATGGCCGATCAGTACACGCCCGCCGATCTGGAGGCACAGATGGCGGTGAAGGACGTGTTCGATCCGGCCTGGCTGCTGAACCCCGCCAAGGTGTTCCCGCTGGAGGCAAGCGCGGGCCGCCGTGCCGCGCGAAAGGCGGCCGCGTGAGGGGGGCACTGCCCCCGTCCCCGCCGAGGCGGGGACTCCCCACGGAGTATTTCAGGAAAGATGAAGGACAGTGGAGTGAGGCCGGGCGACGAGCGTGAACTGGCGGAGGCGGTCCGTGGCGCAACGGGAACGCTTTCCATCCGCGGCGGCGGGACGCGCGCGCCAGCCATTGAGGGGGCCGCGGTGCTGGAGACCGGGGGGCTGGCAGGCATCCGGCTCTACGAGCCCGGCGCGCTGACGATGGTCGCGGGGGCGGGCACGCCGCTGGCCGAGGTCGAGGCGGCGCTGGCGGTCGAGGGGCAGCGGCTCGCCTTCGAGCCGATGGATCATCGCGGGCTGATGGGCAGTGCGGGCGAGCCCACCATCGGCGGCGTGGTAGCGGGCAACGTGAGCGGGCCGCGGCGCATTCAGGTTGGCGCCTGCCGCGACTTCCTGCTCGGCGTGCGCTTCGTCGATGGGAGCGGCACGGTGGTGGCCAATGGCGGGCGGGTGATGAAGAACGTCACCGGCTAT